>NZ_CDROCK010000058.1:0-46789 GCF_977020205.1 Pseudomonas sp. AIG
GCATGGCGCTCTACGCGGCGCAGAACTACGGTTGCCGCGTCACCACCACGACACTCTCGAAAGAGCAGTACGCCTTTACCGCGCAACGCATTGAGCAACTCGGTTTGCAGGATCAGGTCACGTTGCTGCTCAAGGACTACCGCGACCTCACTGGCGAATACGACAAACTGGTGTCGATCGAAATGATCGAAGCGGTCGGTCACCGCTTCCTGCCGACCTACTTCAAACAGTGCGCGCACCTGCTCAAGAGCAACGGCCTGATGCTGATCCAGGCAATCACCATCCGCGAGCAACGCTACGAACAAGCCAAGCGCGGCGTCGATTTCATTCAGCGCTACATCTTCCCCGGCGGCGCCCTGCCCTGCGTGCAGAAAATGCTCGATGTGGTCAGCCGCGACACCGACATGAACCTGCTGCACATGGAGGATTTCGGCCTGCACTACGCGCGAACCCTGCGCCTGTGGCATGAGAATTTTCGCCGCGCCCATGGCCGTTTGAGCGAGTTGGGTTACGACGATTATTTCCTGCGGCTGTGGGAGTTTTACCTGTGTTACTGCGAGGGCGGCTTCCTCGAACGCACCATCGGCACCGCGCAATTGCTGCTGGCCAAACCGGCCGCGATGCCCGCACCGCTGCTCGGTCGCTTCGATGCTTGAGCGTGTCGCCAATGCCGTGCTGTTCCAGCTCGGCTGGCTGACCTGTGTGCTCGGCGGCAACAGCTTGTGGCTGCTGCTGGCGTTGGCGGTGTTGGTGATTCATCTGCGCTGGATCAGCAGTTGGGCGGCTGAAGGCCGATTGATGCTCAGTGTGGTGATTGTCGGCACCGCTGTGGACAGCGTATTGCGCGCTACAGGCGTGTTCGAATTTCAGGATCTGTCGCCGCTGATTCCGCTGTGGCTGATGCTGCTCTGGGCACTGCTGGCGACCACGTTGCGCCATTGCCTGGCGTGGAGCGCGCGGCCCTGGTGGCTGGCCAGTGTGCTGGGGGCGATTGGCGGGGCTCTGTCGTATTACGGCGGCGGGCGCCTGGCCGGGGTGCAATTTCCCTACGGCGAATTCCCGACACTGATCGGCATCGGCCTGCTCTGGGCGCTGCTGTTTCCGCTGCTGCATGCGATGGCGCGGCGGCTGGCACACTGAGCGTCTGTCAGACCTTTCACACGCATGTCGGCGACTGCCTTACACTGCCGCCATGAAAACCATTCCCCACCAGCAAATCACTGAACCAGCGGTCACCTGCTCGACCTGCGCGGCGTGCTGCTGTCAGCTTGAAGTGATGCTGATCACCGACACTGGCGTGCCTGATCGCTTTATCGATACCGATGAATGGGGCGGCGAAGTGATGCTGCGGCTGGACGACGGCTGGTGCGCGGCGCTGGATCGCGACACGATGATGTGCACGATTTACGAAAAGCGTCCGCTGATTTGCCGCGAGTTCGAGATGGGCGCGCCGGAGTGCATTGAAGAGCGCAAAGGCATCACGACTGCTTACCGCTGACCTCAAGAACACCCTAAAAAAAATGTAGGAGTGAGCCTGCTCGCGATAGCGGTGTGTCAGTCAATATATCTGTGACTGACACACCGCTATCGCGAGCAGGCTCACTCCTACAGGGGTTATGCGCTCGGCTTAGAGCGGCATCGTGTAATGCAGCGAGTAACTTTCTACACCGTCGTTGCTGCTGGCCAGGCCGGCGTTGGAATAGTGCGTCGCACGAATCCCGACTTCATGCCCGCCATTGAACCGCAGACCAAAACCGAAGCGGTCTTCGAACTGGAAAGAGCCGCCGAGATTATTGGATTCGTACTGGGTATTGGAGAACGCCGCTACGCCGATCCCCGCCTCGACATACGGTTTGACCGACTGACCGGCAAACTCGTAAACAAATACCGGCGAGAACGACAGGCTGTTGTTACTGGAGGTCTTGTCGCCTTCCCAGTAGGTGTAAGCCCCGCTCCAGTAACCGGTCAGACGACCGACGTCACTTTGCAGCCAGCTCTTGTCCCAGTCGAAATTCATGCCCAGTCGGTACGTCATGGTCGAGTCGCTGGTGGCCCCCACCGCGAACTCCACGCCTGCCGCTTGTGCAGTAAAACTTTGCCCCATCAGTGCGGCCGCAATCGCGGCCAAGCAGAATAGTCGCTTCACGTTGAAACTTCCTTTTCCGGAACGATCGTTTGGTTTTCTAGATAACTCTTCGCTATAGAAGCTAGCGCCTGCTCAGAAGTTCAGCTGAAGTTTTAGTTATTTCACAATTTTTTTACAAGCTGAAGTTTTGCACTTCGCCAGCACTTTGCCCCAGTAGCGGCAGGATGTTTTTGAAGTACGCAGGATCGGCGCTGGTCCAGAATCTGACCGACTGGTTCGGGCCGGCAGCGAGTAAATCGCGCTCCGCCAAAAGGCGCTGAAGTTGCCGCGCCACGGCGGCGCCGGTATCGATCAGGCTGATGTCCTCGGGGATCATCGTCCTGAGCATTGGCTTGAGGAAGGGATAGTGCGTGCAGCCGAGGATGATCGTGTCGCAACCATTGGCCAACAGTGGCTCGACATAACCTTGCAGCAGCTGGCGCAACTCGGCGCTGTGCAGATCGCCGCTTTCAATCAGCTCGACCAGGCCGGGGCATGGCTGCGTGATCACGCGGACATCAGCGGCAAAGCGATCCAGCAACGCAGCGAACTTGGCGCTCTGCAAAGTACCGGTGGTGGCCAACACGCCGACCACACCGCTGCGGGTTGCGGCGGCGGCGGGTTTGACCGCTGGCTCCATGCCGACAATCGGCCAGTCGGGAAAGTCGCGACGCAAATCGGCAACGCCGGCAACCGTGGCCGTATTACAGGCCAGCACCAAGGCCTTGGCGCCCTGCTCACGGAAAAACCCGGCCATCACGCTGCAGCGCTGGCGGATGAATTCCGGGGTTTTCTCACCGTAGGGAATGTGCCCGCAATCGGCGACATAGAGCAGCGATTCATTGGGCAACAAACGCTGAATTTCCGCCAGTACCGACAAGCCGCCGACCCCGGAGTCGAACACGCCGATCGGCGCTTCACGCATGGCGCGAACCACAGACGCTGCAACCCGGATCACGCTTGACGCGCAACTCACGGAAACGCGAACCGAGGGCATCGATCAACAGCAAGCGCCCCACCAGCGGTTCTCCGAAACCGACCAGCACCTTCAAGGCTTCCAGCGCCTGCAGACTACCAACCAGACCGACCAGCGGCCCGACCACACCGGCCTCGCTGCAGGTCAGTTCGGCTTCGCTGCCGTGCCCGTATAAACAGTGGTAGCAGGGGCTCTCGGCACGACGCGGGTCGAACACCGACAATTGCCCTTCGAGGCGAATCGCCGCGCCGCTGACCAACGGTTTGCACGCGGCCACACAAGCGGCGTTGACCGCTTCGCGGGTGGAAAAGTTATCGGAACAGTCGAGCACCAGATCCACCGCCGCCACGGCAGCCGCGAGAGAATCCTCGTCCAGCGCCTGACGATGGGCGATCAACTGAATCTCGGGATTGATCGCGCCCAGACGCTTGAGCGCCGAGTCGACCTTGCTCATGCCGACACTGTCGGTGTCATGAATGATCTGGCGTTGCAGGTTGGTCAGGTCGACCGTGTCGAAATCAGCCAGGTGCAATTCACCGACACCGGCCGCTGCCAGATACAGCGCAACTGGAGCGCCAAGACCGCCGAGGCCAACGATCAGCACGCGACTGTCCTTGAGCTTCAGTTGCCCGTCGATGTCGATGTGTTGCAGCAGAATCTGCCGGCTGTAGCGCAGCAATTCCTGATCATTCAGCACGGCAGGCGCCCCAGACTGATGCGTTGATGACCGCCCAGATCGGTGCGGCTGTGGACGTCTTCAAAGCCGCGCGTCAGCAGCAAGTCGCGCACGGCTTCGGCTTGATCATAGCCGTGTTCGAGCATCAGCCAGCCATCGGCCTCCAGATGATCCGGGGCCTGATCGACGATCAAGCGCAGATCGTCAAGCCCGTCCTCACCAGCAACCAGCGCGCTGGTCGGTTCGAAGCGCACATCGCCCTCGACCAGATGCGGATCGGCGGCGGCAATGTACGGCGGATTACTGATGATCAACTGGAAACGCTGACCTTCCAGCGCGCTGAACCAATGGCTGCTCAGCACCGTGGCGTTGTTCAGATGCAGTCGCTGGCGATTGCGTTCGGCCAATGCCACGGCTTCAAGCACGCGATCTACGGCAGTGACTTTCCACGCCGGACGTTCGCTGGCCAAGGCCAATGCGATCGCGCCGCTGCCAGTGCCGAGGTCGAGCACTTTCGCCGGGGTCGCCGGCAGTAATTCCAGCGCCGCTTCCACCAGCAATTCCGTGTCCGGGCGCGGGATCAGTGTGTGCGGTGCGACTTCCAGATCGAGTTTCCAGAAACCCTGTTGGCCGAGAATGTAGGCCACCGGCTCACCGCCACGACGGCGTTGCAGGTACTCGGCGAAGGTCAGCGCCGCTTCACTCGGCACGATGCGCTCGGGCCAGGTGTGCAGAAAGCTGCGCGATTTGCCCAGCGCGGCGGCCAGAAGCAATTCGGCGTCCAGACGCGCGGTGGGCGAGTCCGGCAGTTCGGCGGCGCGCAACAGGCTGGCGATGATGGTCATTTATTCACCTATCGCTGCGAGTTGGTCAGCCTGGTATTCGGCCAGCAACGGTTCGATCACCGCTTCAACGCCACCGGCGAGAATTTCATCGAGGGAATACAGGGTCAGGTTGACGCGGTGGTCGGTGACCCGGCCTTGGGCAAAGTTGTACGTGCGAATGCGCTCGGAACGGTCGCCGGAACCGACCAGCAATTTACGCTCGCTGGCGATCGCGTTGGCCGCCGCTGCGGTTTGCTGATCGTTGAGTTTCGCCGACAGCCAGGCCATCGCCCGGGCACGGTTCTTGTGCTGGGAACGTTCTTCCTGACACTCAACCACGGTGCCGGTCGGTATGTGCGTGATGCGGATCGCCGAGTCGGTGGTGTTGACGTGCTGACCACCGGCCCCGGAGGAGCGGTAAGTGTCGACGCGCAAATCCGCCGGATTGATCTCGATGGCTTCGCGCTCGTCCGGCTCGGGCAACACCGCCACGGTGCAGGCCGAGGTGTGGATACGGCCCTGGGACTCGGTGGCGGGTACACGCTGTACGCGGTGCGCGCCGGATTCGAATTTCAGCTTGCCGTAAACGTTGTCGCCTTCAATGCGCGCGATGACTTCTTTATAACCACCGTGTTCGCCTTCGTTTGCCGAAAGGATCTCTACACGCCAGCCACGACGTTCGGCGTAACGCGAGTACATGCGGAACAGGTCGCCGGAAAAAATCGCCGCCTCGTCGCCACCGGTGCCGGCGCGGATTTCGAGATAGACGTTGCGCCCGTCATTCGGATCCTTGGGCAGCAACATGCGCTGCAGATCGCCTTCCAGGGTGATCAGCAATTCCTTGGCTTCGCGGACTTCTTCCACGGCCATTTCACGCATGTCCGGGTCGTTGTCCTTGAGCAGCGCCTGGGCGCCTTCAAGATCGCTTTGTACGCCGAGCAGCTTTTTATAGGCGTGCACGACCGGTTCAAGTTCGGCGTATTCCTTGGAATAAGCACGGAATTTGGCCTGATCGGCAATGACTTCGCCGTCGCCGAGCAGCGCGGTCAGTTCCTCGAAACGGTCCTGGAGGACATCCAGCTTGTTGAGCAGTGACGCTTTCATTGCGGTTTTTTATCCGAAAAGCTATCCGGTGAGCCCTCAAGGGCAAAGAGTTCCTGGGCCATGGCCAGCGCATCGAGGCGGCCTTCGGCAGAAAGCTTTTTCAGCTGCACGCTTGGGGCATGCAACAGTTTATTGGTCAGGCCACGGGCCAGTTGCCCGAGGACGTCTTCGGCGTTGCCACCGTTGGCGAGCAGACGCAGGGCCTTTTGCAGCTCCTCGTCGCGCAGGCGTTCGCTCTGTTGACGATAGGCCTTGAGCACATCGACCGCCGCCAGCTCGCGCAGGCGCACCATGAAATCGTCAGCGCCGACCGAGACCATCTCTTCAGCGGCTTGCGCTGCACCCTGACGGCTCTTGAGATTTTCGGCGACCACTTCGTGGAGATCGTCGACGCTGTACAGGTAAACGTCGTCCAACTCGCCGACTTCCGGCTCGATATCCCGGGGAACGGCGATGTCGACCATGAAGATCGGTTTGTGCTTGCGCAGCTTCAATGCGCTTTCTACCGCGCCCTTGCCGAGGATCGGCAACTGACTGGCGGTCGAGCTGATGACGATATCGCTGCGCACCAGTTCTGCCGGGATGTCCGAGAGCAACACCGCGTGAGCGCCAAACTGCTCGGCGAGCAGACTGGCGCGTTCCAGTGTGCGGTTGGCGACGACGATGCGCTTGACGCCCAACTCGTGCAAATGGCGGGCGACCAAAGTAATGGTCTCGCCGGCGCCGATCAACAGAGCCTGACTGCGCTGCAAATCACTGAAAATCTGTTTGGCCAGACTGACGGCAGCAAACGCCACGGACACCGGGTTTTCACCGATAGCGGTGTCGGTGCGTACCTGTTTGGCGGCATTAAAGGTCGCTTGAAACAGTCGTCCCAGCAGCGGCCCGATGGTGCCGGCCTCGCGGGCCACGGCGTAGGCCGATTTCATCTGGCCGAGAATCTGCGGTTCACCGAGCACCAGCGAGTCGAGCCCGGAGGCGACGCGCATCATGTGACGAACTGCCGCATCATCTTCATGCACATAAGCACTCGCGCGCAGCTCATCGAGGCTTAAATGGTGGTAGTCGGCCAGCCAGCGCAGCACGATATCCGCCGACAGCTGATCCTGCTCTATATAAAGCTCACTGCGATTGCAGGTCGAAAGGATCGCAGCTTCGCGGCTGTCGGTCAGTCGGCAGAGCTGCTGCAAGGCTTCCACCAGCTGCTCAGGGGTAAAGGCCACGCGCTCGCGGACGTCTACTGAAGCAGTCTTGTGGTTGATACCGAGTGCAAGGAAGGCCATTCAAAGTCGCTGATGGTGACGTGAAGCCGGCAATTGTCCTACTTCGAAAGATTCAGAACAACTACCGCTGACTATTGTCCCAATCGTCAGCCCCTATAATGGGCACAATTGAGTCTCGGTTATGTTTGGCCGAAGGCTTGTGTCATGATGATCCGACCGCAGGTTAGTCGTCCTCTTCCTATATGAATAGATCCTCCGCGTTGCTCCTCGCTTTTGTCTTCCTCAGCGGCTGCCAGGCCTTGGCACCCGTGTCGCCGGACGGTACGCCGTCGGTTGAAGACACCACGCCCGCGCCTGAAAAGCCCAAGGTTTACAGCTCGTTCAGCGAGGAAACCGTTTTCAGCCTGTTGAGCGCCGAACTCGCCGGCCAGCGCAATCGTTTCGACATTGCCTTGGATAACTACGTGACCCAGGCCATCAATACGCAGGATCCGGGCGTCTCCGAACGTGCATTCCGTATCGCCGAATATCTGGGCGCCGATCAACCGGCCCTCGATACCGCGTTGATCTGGGCAAAAAACGCCCCGGACGATCTCGAAGCGCAACGCGCCGCCGCCGTGCAACTGGCACGCGCCGGGCGTTATGACGACTCGATGGTTTATATGGAGAAAGTCCTGCAGGGCAAGGGCGACACACATTTCGACTTCCTCGCGCTGTCGGCCGCCGATACCGATCAGGAAACCCGCAACGGTCTGATGAAAAGTTTTGACCGGTTGTTGCAACGTCATCCGAACAACAGCCAGCTGATCTTCGGCAAAGCCCTGCTCTTGCAGCAGGACGGTGACAATAAAGCCGCGCTGAGCCTGCTCGAAGACCATCCGCCGGAAGAAGGCGAAATCGCCCCGATTCTGCTGCGTGCACGCCTGCTGCAAGTGATGAACCGTGGCGACGAAGCGCTGCCATTACTGCAAAAAAACATCAAGAAGTACCCGGACGACAAACGCCTGCGCCTGACTTACGCACGCATGCTGGTGGAACAAGACCGCATGGACGACGCCAAGGCCGAGTTCTCCAGCCTGGTTCAGCAATACCCGGAAGACGACGAACTGCGTTACTCACTGGCCTTGGTCTGCCTGGAAGCCAAAGCCTGGGACGAGGCCAAGGGTTATCTGGAAGACCTGATCGCCCGCGAAAGCCATGTCGATTCGGCGCACCTGAACCTCGGCCGCATCGCCGAAGAACGCAACGACCCGCAAGGCGCACTCATCGAGTACGCCCAGGTCGGCCCGGGCAACGACTATCTGCCCGCGCAATTGCGTCAGGCCGATATTCTGATGAACAACGGCAAAACCGCTGAAGCGCAAAGCAAACTCGCCGCCCAGCGCGACGAGCAACCGGACTACGCGATTCAGCTGTACCTGATCGAATCGGAAACCCTGTCGGCCAACAAACAGGACGACAAGGCCTGGAAAGTCTTGCAGCAAGCTTTGCTGCAATACCCGGACGATCTGAATCTGCTCTATACCCGGGCGATGCTCGCGGAAAAACGCAATGACCTGGCGCAGATGGAAAAAGACCTGCGCCTGATCATCAAGCGTGATCCGGACAACGCCATGGCACTCAACGCTTTGGGCTACACCCTGTCCGACCGCACCACCCGCTACGCTGAAGCGAAGGCGCTGATCGAGCAGGCGCACCAGATCAATCCGGAAGACCCGGCGGTACTCGACAGCCTCGGCTGGGTGAATTACCGCATGGGCAATCTGGACGACGCCGAGAAATATCTGCGTCAGGCGCTGGAGCGTTTCCCTGATCACGAAGTCGCCGCGCACCTGGGCGAAGTGTTGTGGACCAAGGGCAACCAGCGTGAAGCCAAACAAATCTGGGGCAAATTCCTCAAGGATCAGCCCGACAGCACCATTCTGCGCAGCACCATCAAGCGCCTGACCGGATCCGAGACTCTTTAACTCATGTTTTTGCGCCACGTTATTGTTTTCAGCTTCATCGCCCTGCTCGCCGGTTGCGCGGGCTTTGGCGCTCGCGAATCGGTCGAGGGCCACGGCAGTCCGGCTCAATGGGCCGCGAACAAACAACAGCTGACCGGTCTCGATGGCTGGCAGATCGACGGCAAGATCGGCATCCGCGCACCAAAAGACTCCGGTAGCGGCACGCTGTTCTGGCTGCAGCGTCAGGACTATTACGACATTCGCCTGTCCGGCCCGCTGGGTCGTGGCGCCGCACGCCTGACCGGGCGTCCGGGCAAGGTGTCGCTGGAAGTCGCCAACCAGGGTCGCTACGAATCGCAATCCCCGGAAGCCCTGCTCGAAGAGCAACTGGGCTGGAAGTTGCCGGTGTCGAATCTGGCGTGGTGGGTGCGTGGCCTGCCGGCTCCGGACACTAAAAGTCGCCTGAATCTGGACGCCGACAGCCGCCTGGCCAGCCTGGAACAGGACGGCTGGAAAGTTGAATACACCGCCTACACCGAACAAAACGGTTATTGGTTGCCGGAGCGCATCAAGCTGCACGGCACTGACCTCGACGTGACGCTGGTGATCAAGACCTGGCAGCCGCGCAAGCTGGGGCAATAACCCATGACCGCTGCACGCCTGACCCTGCCCTCGCCGGCCAAGCTCAATTTGATGCTGCACATTCTCGGGCGCCGTGAAGACGGTTATCACGAGTTGCAGACGTTGTTTCAATTTGTCGATTACGGCGATGAAATCACTTTCGCCGTGCGAGATGACGGCGTGATTCAGTTGCACACCGAATTCGCCGGCGTGCCGCACGACAGCAACCTGATCGTGCGCGCGGCGAAAATGCTCCAGCAACAGTCCGGTTGCACGCTCGGCATCGACATCTGGATCGATAAAGTGCTGCCCATGGGTGGCGGCATCGGTGGCGGCAGCTCGAATGCGGCGACGACTTTGCTCGGTCTGAATCATTTGTGGCAACTGGGTTGGGATGAAGATCGCCTGGCCACGCTGGGCCTGACGCTAGGTGCCGACGTACCGGTTTTCGTCCGTGGTCATGCGGCTTTCGCCGAGGGCGTGGGCGAGAAACTGACCCCGGTCGATCCCGAAGAACCGTGGTATCTGGTGCTCGTGCCGCAAGTCTCTGTAAGTACGGCAGAAATTTTTTCCGATCCTTTGTTGACACGTAACACGCCGCCCATTAAAGTGCGCCCCGTTCCCGAGGGAAACAGTCGAAATGACTGCTTGCCGGTGGTTGCAAGGCGTTATCCGGAAGTACGTAACGCATTGGATTTGTTAGGTAAATTTACCGAAGCAAAGCTCACCGGAACTGGAAGTTGTGTGTTTGGGGGCTTCCCAAGCAAAGCTGAAGCTGATAAAGTCTCGGCCCTTCTGACAGAGACCCTTACAGGGTTTGTAGCCAAAGGCAGCAACGTTTCGATGTTGCACCGCAAGCTGCAAAGTCTGCTCTAAAGGAACCAAGTGCTCGGCACTTGATGCAACAGATACAGGGGCGTCGCCAAGCGGTAAGGCAGCAGGTTTTGATCCTGCCATGCGTTGGTTCGAATCCAGCCGCCCCTGCCATTTTCTATACTCATCCAGGTTACCCTCAGCCTCTAGGTACTGCGCGTGTCCAAGATGATGGTCTTTACGGGGAATGCTAACCCCGATCTGGCTCGGCGTGTCGTACGTCAGCTGCATATCCCTCTCGGTGACATCTCTGTCGGTAAATTCTCCGACGGCGAAATTACAGCCGAGATCAATGAAAACGTTCGCGGTAAAGACGTTTTCATTATTCAGCCGACTTGCGCCCCGACCAACGATAACCTGATGGAACTGGTAGTGATGGCTGATGCCTTCCGCCGCTCCTCGGCTACTCGTATTACTGCTGTTATTCCTTATTTTGGTTATGCCCGTCAGGATCGCCGTCCGCGTTCCGCACGTGTGGCTATCAGCGCGAAAGTCGTTGCTGACATGCTTACCGTAGTCGGCATCGACCGTGTTCTCACGGTTGATCTGCATGCTGACCAGATTCAGGGTTTCTTCGATATTCCGGTAGATAACATCTACGGCTCCCCGGTTCTGGTGGATGACATTGAAGATCAGCGCTTCGAAAACCTGATGATCGTGTCCCCGGACATTGGTGGCGTCGTGCGTGCACGTGCCGTTGCCAAATCCCTGGGTGTGGATCTCGGGATCATCGACAAACGCCGTGAGAAAGCCAATCACTCTGAAGTGATGCATATCATCGGTGATGTCGAAGGGCGTACCTGTATTCTGGTCGATGACATGGTCGATACCGCCGGCACGCTGTGCCACGCGGCCAAGGCCCTGAAAGAGCATGGCGCAGCCAAGGTCTTTGCCTACTGCACACACCCTGTGTTGTCGGGTCGGGCCATCGAGAATATCGAAAATTCCGTGCTGGACGAACTGGTGGTGACCAACACCATCCCGCTGTCCGCTGCAGCACAAGCCTGTGCACGTATCCGTCAACTGGATATCGCACCGGTTGTTGCCGAAGCGGTTCGCCGCATCAGCAATGAAGAATCGATCAGCGCGATGTTCCGTTAAGGGCCCTGCCCTTCTCGAAATGTCTCGTTGACGAAAAGCGCCCCGCCCCGGCATTCCTGCCGGGGCGGGGCTTTTTTGCCCATACCGTGTTCGGCGCTGGTCGCAAACGCCACTCGGTCATGGCTATTTTGGAGATACAAAATGAACGATTTTACTCTGAATGCTGAAGTGCGTTCCGACCTGGGGAAAGGTGCGAGCCGCCGCCTGCGTCGTCTCGCCGCTCTGGTTCCAGCTGTTGTTTACGGTGGCGAAAAAGCCCCTGAATCCATCAGCATGCTGGCCAAAGAAGTTGCCAAACTGCTCGAAAACGATGCTGCCTACAGCCACGTTATCGAACTGAACGTTGGCGGCAAAAAGCAGAACGTCATCATCAAGGCTCTGCAACGTCACCCGTCCAAGGGTCACGTTCTGCACGCTGACTTCGTACGCGTCGTAGCTGGCCAGAAACTGACCGCTATCGTGCCTGTGCACTTTGTTGGTGAAGAAGCTCCGACCAAGAAAGGCGGCGAGATCTCGCACGTCCTGAACGAAATCGAAGTTTCCTGCCTGCCGAAAGATCTGCCTGAGTTCATCGAAGTCGACCTGTCGGCTCTGGAAATCGGCGCAATCGTTCACCTGTCCGACCTCAAAGCCCCTAAAGGCGTTGAGTTCGTTGCACTGGCTCACGGCGACGACAAAGCTGTTGCAAACGTACACGCTCCACGCGTTGCTCCAGAAGCTGAAGAAGGCGCAGCAGAGTAATTCACTCTGTCATGCCTGAGTGAGCAAGTAACATCGCGGACTGGAACGTAGCGAGAAAGCGGGCGAGAACGCGGAGTTTACATCCATGGTAAATGAGCATTTTTCGTCCACTTTCGCCGCTTTCCCTGATCGCGGCGATGTTACTCACCACTCAAAGGAAGGGCCCCTATCGTGACTGCCATCAAACTGATCGTTGGCCTGGGAAATCCAGGCGCCGAATACGACCAGACCCGGCATAACGCAGGGGCCCTTTTTGTTGAGCGCATCGCCCACGCACAGAATGTGAATCTTGTGGCCGATCGCAAATATTTCGGCCTGACCGGGCGCTATTCGCATCAGGGTCAGGATGTTCGTCTGCTGATTCCCACCACCTACATGAACCGCAGCGGCCAGGCCGTGGCGGCACTCGCCGGTTTCTTCCGCATCAAGCCTGAAGAAATCCTCGTGGCGCATGACGAACTCGACTTGCCTCCGGGCGTTGCCAAGCTCAAGCAGGGCGGCGGCCATGGCGGTCACAACGGGTTGCGCGACATCATTGCGCAACTGGGTAATCAGAATACGTTCTACCGCCTGCGGCTTGGCATCGGCCACCCGGGCGTCGCCAGTATGGTTTCAAATTTCGTCCTGGGTCGTGCGCCACGCGCCGAACAGGAAAAACTCGATGCCAGCATCGACTTTGCCCTCGGCGTGCTGCCGGATATCCTCGCCGGTGAATGGAACCGCGCGATGAAAAACCTGCACAGCCAGAAGGCCTGACTCTACTCCGAGGGGAAACACCATGGGATTCAATTGCGGCATCGTCGGCCTGCCTAACGTCGGCAAGTCCACCCTGTTCAACGCCCTGACCAAATCCGGTATCGCGGCCGAGAACTTCCCCTTCTGCACCATCGAGCCGAACAGCGGCATCGTGCCGATGCCGGATCCGCGTCTGGAAGCACTGGCAGCCATCGTCAATCCGAAGCGTATCCTGCCGACCACCATGGAATTCGTCGACATCGCTGGCCTGGTGGCCGGCGCCTCGAAAGGTGAAGGCCTGGGCAACAAGTTCCTCGCCAACATCCGCGAAACCGACGCGATCGCTCACGTGGTGCGCTGCTTCGAAGACGAAAACGTGATCCACGTTTCCAACAGCGTCGACCCGAAACGCGACATCGAAATCATCGATCTGGAACTGATCTTCGCCGACCTCGACAGCTGCGAGAAGCAACTGCAGAAAGTCGCGCGCAACGCCAAGGGCGGAGACAAGGACGCCGTGGTTCAGAAGGCTCTGCTTGAGCAGCTGATCGCACACTTCACCGAAGCCAAGCCGGCGCGCAGCCTGATGAAGAACATGAGTACCGACGAAAAAGCGGTGATCAAGGGCTTCCACCTGCTGACCACCAAACCGGTCATGTACATCGCCAACGTCGCTGAAGACGGTTTCGAGAACAACCCGCACCTGGACGTGGTTCGCGCCATTGCCGAAGAAGAAGGCGCGATGGTCGTTCCGGTCTGCAACAAGATCGAAGCAGAAATCGCCGAGCTGGATGACGGCGAAGAGAAGGACATGTTCCTCGAGGCCCTGGGCCTGGAAGAGCCTGGCCTGAACCGCGTGATCCGCGCCGGCTACGAAATGCTGCACCTGCAGACCTACTTCACCGCCGGTGTCGAAGAAGTCCGCGCCTGGACCGTCAAAGTCGGTGCCACCGCACCTCAGGCTGCCGGCGTGATCCACACCGACTTCGAGAAAGGCTTCATCCGCGCCGAAGTGATCGCCTACAACGACTTCATCCAGTACAAGGGCGAAGCCGGCACCAAAGAAGCCGGTAAATGGCGTCTGGAAGGCAAGGATTACATCGTCAAGGACGGCGACGTGATGCACTTCCGCTTCAACGTGTAAGCGTTACGCCGAAGAAAAAGCCGCGTTTGATACGCGGCTTTTTTGTGCCTGAAATATTTTCCGCCGCACCACCAACCCCCTGTAGGAGTGAGCCTGCTCGCGATAGCGTTCTATCAGCTACAGATGTGCTGACTGACACACCGCTATCGCGAGCAGGCTCACTCCTACAATGGGAAATGTGTGAATCAGGCCTTTTTGGTGCGCGGCAAGAAGATCGCCAGCACGCCAAACAACGGCAGGAACGAGCACAGGAAATACACGTACTCAATCCCGTGAATATCCGCCAGATGCCCGAGCAACGCCGCGCCGATCCCGCCAAAACCAAACATCAAACCGAAGAACACCCCGGCAATCATCCCGACATTGCCCGGCACCAGTTCCTGCGCGTACACCACAATCGCCGAGAACGCCGAGGCCAGAATGAAGCCGATCACCACGCTGAGGACAGTGGTCCAGAACAGATCGACGTGGGGCATCAGCAACGTAAACGGCGCCACACCGAGGATCGAAAACCAGATCACCGCTTTACGGCCGATCTTATCGCCAATCGGCCCGCCGAAGAACGTCCCCGCCGCCACCGCGCCCAAGAACAGGAACAGGTGCAGCTGCGAACTGGCCACCGACAGGTCGAATTTCTCGATCAGGTAGAAGGTGAAGTAACTGGTGAGGCTGGCCATGTAGAAATACTTCGAAAACACCAACAGCCCCAACACCACCAACGCACTGGTCACCCTGCCCTTCGACAGCCCGTGAGTCGCTGCCTGACCGGCCTTGAGCTTGAACAGGTTCAAGTGATGGGCGTACCAGCGGCTGATGCGGTACAGCACGAACAGCGCAAACACTGCGAACAAACCGAACCACGCCACATTGCCCTGACCGAACGGAATGATGATCGCCGCCGCCAGCAATGGACCGAGCGCGGAACCGGCGTTACCGCCGACCTGGAAGGTCGATTGCGCCAGACCGAAGCGTCCGCCCGAAGCCAGCCGCGCAATCCGCGAGGCTTCGGGATGGAAAGTCGAGGAACCGATACCGATCAGCGCCGCCGCCAGCAGGATCAGGGGGAAACTGCCAACCATCGACATCATCACAATGCCAATCAGCGTGCAAATCGAACCGGCCGGCAACAACCACGGTTTCGGATGCCGATCGGTGTGATAACCGACCCACGGCTGCAACAGCGACGCGGTCAGTTGAAAGGTCAAAGTGATCAGGCCGACCTGAGTAAACGTCAGGCCGTAATTGGCCTTGAGCATCGGGTAGATCGAAGGCAAAACCGATTGGATCAGGTCGTTGATCAAATGCGCCAGCGCCACCGCGCCGATGATACGCATCACCAATGGACTGCTTTGCGGAGCAGCGGGCGCCGAGGCAGCGGCGGTCTGAACGTTGCTGATAGCCATGGAAGTTTCCGGACAGCAGATGGGTGCACACAGGCAGGTGCGTCAATGTGCCATTTTTCAGTGCGTCAGCGCCATCCCCTTAGCCAGCTAACTAACTGGCTGGTCGTCGATTGCAAAGTGATAGCGCAACGCCATGGTCTGAATCTTGCCTTGCTACTTCCCTTGAACGCGGCGCCCTTACAAAGGGCACCGACAATGGGAAGTTTCGCTACAGAGCCGGCCTACAGAGCGGGCGAGAGTGAACTTTCGAGGCCTTTTAGCAGGGCACAACATCCAGGTCGCACGACCGCGATGCACGCCATTGGTGCGTGGTGTCCAGA
Organism: Pseudomonas sp. AIG; assembly: GCF_977020205.1. Taxonomy (NCBI): domain Bacteria; kingdom Pseudomonadati; phylum Pseudomonadota; class Gammaproteobacteria; order Pseudomonadales; family Pseudomonadaceae; genus Pseudomonas; species Pseudomonas sp. AIG. Next base: position 15,813 of record NZ_CDROCK010000058.1, read on the forward strand.
GGAGTCATGGGGCATGCAGGCTTTCCTTTCACCGGGGATCAAATTGCTGGGGCGGTTTGGCTTCGCAGGTAAATTCCAGTTGTTGTTTCTGCTGTTCATTCTGCCGTTGGCCGGCAGCCTGTTGATGATCGGCCAGGACTATCGCGACAAGCTCAATCTGATTTCCGGCGAACGTGCCGGCGTGCGGCAGTTGCTCGCACTCGATGCGCTGGACAACCTGCTCGCCGCGCAACGCGACCGTGCCGCCCGTTGGCGCGCCACCGAAACCAATCGCCAACCGACGCCGGCCACGCTCGCCGCCATGGGTGCATTCGACGCGGTACAACCGGCAGTTCTGCAAGCCACCACGGACTTGGGTAACGCCCTGAAAAACGAAGGCGCTGAAAACGAAACCCTTACCCGCTATCAGGCGCTGCAAACCGCGCTGAATGGGCTGGACTCGAAAAGCCTCAGTGGTGTCGGTTGGTGGCCGGACGGCTACGACCGTTTCACCAACGCCCTCAGTGCCCTGCAAGCGTTGCGCGAGCAGATCGTCATGGACAATCGCCTGACCCTCGCGCCGTGGCTGGAAACCTATCTGCTGACACAAATTTCCACGCAGCACGCGCCGGACCTGATCGAACGCGTCGGACGTCTCGCAGCAGTCGGCCAAGCCTCGGTCGTCTCCGGCCAATTCACTCTGCAAAGCCGTTTGCAGTTGCGTGACCTGCGCAGCCGCATCGGCGATGCCCGCGAGCAACTGGTCAAAACCGCCACGCTGCTCGAAGCACGCCTGCCGAAAGATCAGCAGAGCTGGGCCAGCCAATACCATGACAGTCTGAAACGCCTTGATAGCGGCCTGAAGGTGCTGGATGACGGCGTGTTCGGCGGCAGCATCACGCTCAAACCGGACGACTTTGAACGCAACCTCGACGCCCTGCTGACCGACCTCGCCGCCCTGCGCCAGCAATCGCTGGTGTCGCTGGATCAACGACTCGATGCCTACCACAGCTCGGCGATCCGTCAGTTCATCATCGTCGCAGCCATTTTCGGCTGCCTGCTGCTGGCGGCGCTGTATCTGTTTGTCTGCCTGCAAGCCTCGATCCGCCGCAGCGCCAGCGGCATCACCCTGCTCGCCGAAGCCCTGCGCGATGGCAACCTGAGTCTGCAAGTGCCGGTGGTGGGCCGCGATGAGCTGGCGGCGATCAGCACCGCGCTCAACGTTGCCGTGGTGCAACTGCGCACGAGCATGCTCGGTGTCGATCACGAAACCTCACAACTGAGCCACGCCGTACGCAGCCTCAACGAGCATTCCAGCGGCGCCCTCAACGAAGTCGAGGCGCAGCAGTTGCAGATCAGCCAGATCGCCGCAGCCGCCACGCAACTCGCCGCGACGTCGCAAGGCGTGGCGCAGAGTTGCGAGCAGGCCTCCGGCAGCGCTCAGCATACCCGGCGCATTGCCGCCGACAGCAGCCGCGACAGCCAGCGCACCACCGCGAGTATTCAGCAGCTCAACCAGCGCTTGAACGAAACTGCGGCGGCGCTGGGCCGGGTCAGCGAGCAAGGCCAGCAGATTCAATTGGTCGTCGACACCATTCGCGGCGTCGCCGAACAGACCAATCTGCTCGCGCTCAACGCCGCTATCGAAGCCGCGCGTGCCGGCGAACAAGGTCGCGGCTTTGCCGTGGTGGCCGATGAAGTGCGCAGCCTTTCGCAACGCACACAGTCGTCCACCGCGCAGATCGCCGGCACCGTCGACAGCCTGCGCGCTACAGTCAACGAAGCCGTGAGTTTGATGGAAGCCGCCTGCGGCCAGGCGCAAACCGATGCCGAGTCGGTGACCGGTCTCGGTGAACGCCTGGGCGAAATCGCCAGCGCCGTGCAGAGCGTTACCGACACCCTCGCGCAGATCGCCACAGCGGTTGAGGAACAGGCAAGTACCGCCGATGAAGTCAGCGGCAATATCCAGCAGGTTGATCAGGCGGCCGTGCGCTTGCTCGAAGGCGCGCGGGCGGTGAATCTTGCCGCAGACACCCTGAGCCAGGGCAGCAAAGCGCTGAGTGACAACACCGCACGCTTCCGCCTCAGTTGATCACAGCCTCGGGGAAGTCCGTTTCCAGTTCAGCCTTGAGCCATTGAATAAACCACGCCACATCCGCCGAGAGTTCGGCGGACGGCGTCAGCACTCGATAGCTCTCAAGCTTCACCTCAGCATCGACCGCACGCACCAGTTTGCCGCTGGCCAGTTCATGACGCACCAGCACCTCGTTGGCCAACGCGATCCCCTGCCCGCTCTCGGCGACCGACAGAGCGTGGTCATTGTTGACGTAGAGCATGTCGGAATTGAGGTGGATATCGAGGTCATGGGCGGCGAACCACAGATTCCACCATTCGCCGTCGTCGACGTGGATCAGTTCGTGGCTGACCAGATCGGCCGGGCTGTTGATCGGTGCAATGCTGGCCAGATACGCCGGCGTGCAGATCGGAAAAACCCGTGGGCAAATCAGCGCTTCCCGTGAGTCGGCATACTGCCCGTCGAGGCCGTAGACGATGCCCAGATCGGCGCTTTTGCCATCCACTTCGGTGAAGGTCGAATTCGGCTCAATGGCCAGTTTCAATCCCGGGCGCAGATGCCGCAGCGCTTCGATCCTTGGCATCAACCAGCGCTTGGCAAACCCCGGCACCACCATGATCCGCAACCAGCGCTCGGCATCTTTTGGTCGGGCCTCTTTGCCTGCCTCAATGATTAGCTGCAAAGCGGCGCTGATCTTGCGGTGGTACTTCTCCCCCGCTGGCGTCAGATTGACCCCGCGTGAGGTGCGTTCGAACAATTGAATGCCCAGCCAGTCCTCAAGCAATTTCACGTGCCGGCCAATCGCAGGCTGGGTCACGTGCAGGGCTTTCGAGGCTTCGACATAGCTGCCCAACCGGGCGGCGGCATCAAAGGCGCGTACCGCGTTGAGCGGCGGCAAACGGTGGTCGGGCATGTTTCCTGGCACCTGCGGCTGTTAAATTAACTAACACCTGCCATGTTTAAATTGAAGTGTCGCGCCGCGCAACCCCTGGCTGATAATCGAGCCACAGCAGAACAATAAAACAGCTGGTTTCACACCCGAACGCAATCTCGATCCTGCCCAAAAAAATAATATCCATGGCCCGACGGCAACGCTTTTCCAAGCGAGTCGCAGGCGATGGGGGAATCGGAGGTAACGCATGAATGCCCTGCATTCGCTGCAAACGCTGGCGGTCTCGATCCGCTCGGTGCGCAAGGTTTACGGTGATCCGCAGACCGGTCCGGTGGCGCTGAAAAGCATCGACCTGGACATCCGCGACAACGAATTCTTCACCCTTCTAGGCCCTTCCGGCTGCGGCAAGACCACGCTGCTGCGGATGATCGCCGGTTTCGAGTTTCCAACCGAAGGCGAGATCCTGCTCTACGGCGAAAACATCGCTGAGCGCCCGCCATTCCAGCGGCCGGTCAACACCGTATTTCAGCATTACGCGCTGTTCCCGCACATGACCATCGCCGAGAACCTGGCCTTCGGCCTCGAATCACAGCCGATGGGCAAAGTCCTCAACAAAGGGCAAATCGCCGAGCGCGTGCGCGAGATGTTGGCGCTGGTGCAGATGGAGCGCTTCGCCACTCGCAAACCGGCGCAACTCTCTGGCGGTCAGCAACAACGTGTCGCCCTCGCCCGCGCTTTGGCACCGCATCCAAAAGTGTTGCTGCTTGATGAGCCGCTGTCGGCACTCGACCTCAAACTGCGTCAGGCCATGCGCGAAGAGTTGAAAACCATCCAGGCGAAAACCGGCATCACCTTCATCTTCGTTACCCACGACCAGGAAGAAGCGCTGACCATGTCCGACCGCATCGCCGTGCTCTCCGAAGGTGAAGTGCAGCAAGTCGGGCGCCCGGAAGACATCTACGAACGCCCGCGCAATCGCTTCGTCGCCGACTTCATTGGCGAAACCAATTTCATTGAAGGCTCGGTCACTCGCGTAGAGGACGGCATGGCCTGGTTCGCCGGGCCGGCGGGCCATCCTCTGCCGGCGCAACCGTGCAGCGACGTGGCAGTCGGCGCCAGCGTGACCTTGTCGGTACGCCCCGAGCGCCTGCATCTGCTGCCGGCCAACAGCGAAAACGCGCTGCCGTGCCGAATCGAAGCGCAGATCTATCTGGGCACCGACCTGCAATATCAGGTCAGCCTGAGCGACGGTTCGCGCCTCACCGTGCGTACGCCCAACTGCGTCGACCAGAGCCTGCGTTTCGCCGTCGGCAGTCAGGCCGGTCTGTTATTCGACCGTGGAAGCGCCAGCGTCCTGCACGATTGAGCCGGAGGAATTGCCATGCATGCCTTACCGATTGCCAACACGCTGGAACGCCGCAAAGCCTTCCAGAGTTTCCTCGGGGTCAGCCCGGCGCTGATCGCCATCGGCCTGTTTCTGCTGGTGCCGATCCTCATCGTCATCGGCTATTCGCTGATGGAAGCCAACCCCTACGGCGGGGTCAATAAAGTCTTCAGCAGCGACGCCTACACCTCGCTGCTGTTCGAGCGGCAACTGGATGACAGCCTCGCGTTTGCCGACTCGTATTTGATCATCGCCCTGCGCTCGATTGGCATTGCCGGGCTGACCACGATCATCACATTGCTGATCGGATTTCCGGTCGCCGTGTGGCTGGCGATGCAGCCGGCGCATCGACGCGGCTTGCTGATTTTTCTGATCACCGTGCCGTTCTGGGCCAACCTGCTGATCCGCACTTACGCGTGGATTCTGCTGCTGCGCAACACCGGGGTGATCAACAACAGTCTGATGGGCCTGGGCGTCATTCATGAACCGTTGCAACTGTTGTACACCGACGGCGCGGTGCTGCTGGGACTGGTTTACACCTATGCGCCGTTCGTGGTGTTGCCGATTTACGCAACGCTGGAAAAGATGGATATCCGTCTGCTCGAAGCCGCGCAGGACCTGTATGCCGGACGGGTGCGCACCTTACGCAAAGTGGTTTTGCCGATCGCCAAACCGGGGATTCTCGCCGGTGCCATCCTCACTTTCGTGCCATGTCTGGGCGCGATGATCGCCCCGGAATTGCTCGGAGGTGGCACGCGGATGATGCTCGGCAACCTGATCTTCCGGCAGTTCAGCGATGCGCGTAACTGGCCGTTTGGCGCAGCGCTGTCGCTGGTGCTGATGGCTGCGGTGATGCTGGTACTGACCGTGTATGCCCTGCGCGCCGAGCGCCAGCGCATCGCCAAAGGAGGTGCGTGATGATCGGAATCTTCAAACGCAAAGGGCTGGGCGTGCAGGACTTTCCCGGTTTCGGCGGCTTCAGTTTTCTGTTCTATCTGTACCTGTATGCGCCGATCGTGGTGCTGGTGGTGTTCTCGTTCAATGCCAACCAATCGGCGACGGTGTGGACCGGTTTCAGCCTCGACTGGTATCGCGCCGCGTTCGCCAATCAGGCCTTGCGCCAGGCCGCCGGCAACAGCCTGTTGATCGCGGTGTGCGCGAGCATGATCGCCACGGCGATTGCCACCCTCGCCGCCCTCGGCACCTCGCGCGGGGCCAAGTTCAAGGGCCTGCACTTGTCGATGGGCGCGATCATGTTGCCGCTGGTGTTGCCGGAAATTGTCGTCGGTGTGGCGACGCTGGCGCTGTTCTCCACCATCGGTCTGTCGCTGGGTTACGGCAACCTGATCATCGCCCATACGGTGTTCTGCATTCCCTTCGCCTACCTGCCGATTCGTGCGCGGTTGAACGACATGGATCTGTCGCTGGAGCAGGCTTCCGCCGACCTCTACGCCGGCCCTTGGCGAACCTTTCGCAAAGTGACATTGCCGCTGCTGATGCCAGGGATTTTCTCCGGGCTGATGCTGGCCTTCATCGTCTCGCTGGATAACTTCGTGATCTCGATGATGGTCTCGCAAGCGGGCACCACGACCTTGCCGATCTTCATTTTCGGCCTGCTACGGATGGGCGTGACACCCGACGTCAACGCCGTGTCAACCCTGATCCTGGGCGTCTCGGTGCTGTTCGTCAGCCTCTCTTACCTGTTGGGCAAAAAGAACGCCTGAACCTTCTACGACCTGTGGGGAAATAGCATGAGCAAGTGGATAAAAAGCGTCGGCACTTCGTTGTTCCTGACTGTGCCGCTAAGCATGGCCGCCAGTGTTCAGGCCGCCGAGAAGCTCAACGTGGTGAGCTGGAGCGGCTATTTTTCGCCGGAGATTCTTGCCAAGTTCCAAAAGCAGACCGGCATCGAAGTCACCGTCGATTCCTACGATTCCAACGAGACGCTGCTGGCGAAATTGAAACAGGGCGGCGCCGGTTATGACGTGGCGATTCCGTCGCACCAGTTCGTGCCGATCCTGATCAAGGAAAACCTGCTGGAACGCTTTGACCCGGTCAAGGAACCCTACTACGCCAGCGTTGTGGATAACCTGAAAAAACCGAGCTGGGACCCAGAAGGCGCGTATTCGGTGCCGTTCATCTGGGGCACCACCAGCGTCGTGCTCGACAGCGCCCGCTACAAAGGCCCGGCTGACAGCTACAAGGTTTTGTATGAGCCGCCAGCCGAGTTGCAGGGGCGCATCAACATGTTCGACTCGGTCAGCGACATGGTCGACATGGCCAGCCTCTATTTGAACATTCCGCTGTGCAGTGAAGACCCGAAACAGATGCAGCAGGTGCTGACGCTGCTCAAGGCGCAGAAGCCGTTCGTGAAAACCTACAGCTCCAAGGCCGGCTCGATTCGCGAGAACCTCGCCTCGGGTGAAATCGACATGTCGATGTTCTGGGGCGGCTCGTCGATGCGCGCCCGCGAGATGAAACCGACGCTGAAATACCTCTACCCGAAAGAAGGCGTACTGGCCTGGGTCGACAACATGGTCATCCCCGCTGGCAGCAAGAATCCGGCGAATGCCAAGGCGTTCATCGCCTTCCTCAGCCAGCCGGAAAACTCGGCGATGACGCAGAACTTCCTCAAGCACCAGAGCCCGATCAAAGGCGTTGAACCGTTCCTCGATGCGGCGCTCAAGGATGCGCCGGAATTGCACATTCCCGAGGGCACCAACGTGGTGTTCAGCAAGACCTGCGGTGAAGGCGCGATCCGCCTCGCTGACCGTCTCTGGACCAACCTGATGCGTTGATCGCTACCGCCCCGTCGCACTGGCGGGGCACTTTTCCAGCCGTCTGAAAGGCCGCTTGCAATGAACGCTAATAACATCAGCGAACTGGTCCTGCTGCAGGCCCACGCGCTCGCCGACCGCATCCGCCTGCGCCAGGTGTCCTGCCGGGAAGTGATGCAGACTTACCTTGCCCATATCGAACGTTTCAACCCGTTGGTCAATGCGTTGATCAGCCTGCAATCACCGGAACATCTGCTGGCTCAGGCCGATGAACGCGATGCCGAACTGGCGCGTGGCGAGTACCGTGGCTGGATGCATGGCTTGCCCCATGCGATCAAGGATCTGTCACTGACCCAGGGCATTCGCACCACGCTGGGTTCGCCGCTGTACAAAGACTTTGTGCCTGAGCGCGACGGCATCATGGTCGAGCGGATCAAGGCCGCCGGCGCGATCATCATCGGCAAGACCAACACCCCGGAATTCGGCCTCGGTTCGCAGAGTTATAACCCGTTGTTTGGTGCGACCGCTTGCGCGTATGACCCGAGCAAAACCGCGGGCGGCAGCAGTGGCGGCGCGGCGGCGGCACTGGCGATGCATCTGGTGCCTGTCGCGGATGGCAGCGACATGATGGGCTCGCTGCGTAATCCGGCGGCGTTCAACAACATCTTTGGATTTCGTCCGTCGCAGGGCCGTGTGCCGTTCGATGACAGCGCGGATCTGTTTTTCGATCAGTTGGGTTACGAAGGACCGATGGCGCGCAGTGTGAAAGATGCGGCGTTGCTGTTGTCGGTGCAAGCTGGCGGTGATGTTCGGGCGCCGCTGTCGATAGCTGAATCCGGTGAGACGTTTGCGGCGCCGCTGGAGCGTGATTTCAAAGGCACGCGTTTGGGTTGGCTGGGGGACTTCAGCGGTTATCTGCCGATGGAGCAAGGCGTGCTGTCGCTGTGCGAGAAGACCTTCGCCGACTTTGAGAGCCTCGGCTGCCACGTTGAGTCCGTTCAGCCGGATTTCGCGCCTGATCGGCTGTGGAGCAGTTGGCGGACGTTGCGGCACTGGATGGTCGCGGGGTCTTTGGGCGCGACGTATGCCGACCCGCAGAAGCGTGCGTTGCTGAAACCGGAAGCGATCTGGGAAGTTGAGAATGGTTTGAAGCTTTCGGCCAGCGAAGTGTTCGCCGCCTCAGTGGTGCGCAGCGATTGGTATCGGGCGATTTCCCGGCTGTTCGAACGCTACGACTATCTGTTGTTGCCGAGCGCTCAGGTGTTTCCGTTCGACAAGACTCAGCCGTGGCCGACGTCGATTGAGGGTGTGGCGATGGACACGTATCACCGCTGGATGGAGGTGGTCATCCCCGGCACGTTGTCGGGTTGCCCGGTTGCGAACGTCCAGGCGGGATTCAATGCGCAGGGTTTACCGATGGGGCTGCAAATCATCGGCAAGCACCAGGCCGACTTCGCTGTCCTGCAATTGGCGCACGCTTATGAGCAGGCCAGCCGCTGGTTCCAACGCTGCCCTTCGCCACTGCTCAGCCAGTGATTTTGATAAACGGTTGAAAGCGTAGAAAAAATTTTTAAATTTACGCTTGACGCTTTTCCATTTCAGGGGAATAATGCGCGCCACTTGGCTACATAGCTCAGTTGGTTAGAGCATAGCATTCATAATGCTGGGGTCCGGGGTTCAAGTCCCTGTGTAGCCACCAAGTACTAAAAACGGCTTACCGAAAGGTAGGCCGTTTTTTTATGCCTGCAATAATCCCCCGCCCGGTTACCGATCTATCCGAATCACTGTTTGCGCTAGAGGTGTAGCGATGCGCTACCACCGATCAATGGGTTCGCAGTCGCTCATCAGTCAGACTTTCTTACAGTTTGCGCTTCTTTTTTTTTCACATAAGCCAATATCAAATTCAAGATCATGCCTTCCTCACAACCAGGCTTTTAGCCAGGTAACACGGGCCTCGCCCGCCATAAAATTCAAGATAATCAAAAGTGCTATTTGAGAAAAATGCCGCTATCCCTGAGGGTTAGCGGCGTTTTTCCTACGCAAATAGCGTTGCGGCTTTACTCGGACGACTCATCTATTCCGCTGTAATCACCAGACACCCTTTCATCACACGCACTTTGACGTTCTCGTTCCCCTCGAATCCCGCCTGCCGCAACCACAGTCCGCGAAGCCTGATCCAGGGCACCGGTTTGGCGGGGCTGTAGGTCTTTTCCTTGGTATGAACCGGGTAAAAATCAGCGGCGATTTTCAACCTGCGTTCAGTGATGGGGGTTGATGACGTATGATTGGTGTTAGCCATGATTAGCTCCTGTTATTAGCTCCTGTTTAGCTGCTTGTGGTTAGCGGGGCCAGGGTGTTCGCGCACCTTGGTTCCGCGTTCTTTGGGTTACTTCAAATTTCTTTTTCTTCGTCGCTCGCTTTGGTCGCTGCCTGTGCGATTAGTGCGTCAAGCATCTGCGCAATGACCTTCTGCTGGACCTTCGAAAGCTCATTGATGGACTGCAACCGTCGATACCACGTCGAGGTCAAGCTGCGTCTGGGCGTCTCCGTGTAAGAGGGAACCCCGAGCAGGTCTTCAACGGGCACGCGAAGCGCAAATGCCATCTTCACCAGTGTCGTGACCGGCATGCTGCGCGTGCCCTCCTCGTAGCCCTGAAAGGTTTGCCGGGAAAGACCTAAAGCCCGTGCAAACCGAGTCTGTGTGATCTCGTGCACTGTGCGTAAGTGAGCAATACGACTGCCCATCGCCACCAGAAAATCGCGGTCCTCATTGGAAACACTCATGACAATGGCCGACTGAAAATAGAGTTGAATGGCAACGGACTCATCCTTTTCATCTGAAATCCATCCTGGAAAAAACAACAGAAAATATCCTCAGGTAAAGGCGCGTAAGTTGTCGACCTGAAAGGCAGAACAACCGCTAGGTCGGGGGCGAGGTACTACAGGCGCGAAATGCCTTTTCATTCGACTGAATCGGTAGCGAGAGATCAGGTTGAAAAAACGCTGTAGGAAACGGATTCGATCCTGGTATGAATTAGATCGCGCAGCACAAATACAAAAAAACGGCTTACCGCAAAGTGAGCCGTTTTTTGTGTCTGGAGGAAAGTGCCGGCAGCAAAGACACTGATGATTTACTGCGACCAGTTTTCCAACGCCGACAACCCTCTCGCCCAGATTTGCCGAGTACGCAAACCCACCATTGCCCGCCAGTCCGGATCAGCCGGATAAAACTGCTCCAGCAGATTCAACTTGATCGCCCGCCCTATCGCATCCAGCGGATCACCATGCAAATGCAGCCAGTGATCATCGCGCAAATGCCGATGCACATCCGGCCCCGGATACGTCCCGCACTCGATCACGAACGGCATCAACTGCACGTCCGGTAAAGCATTGAGCAACGCCTGCGAGGTGTACCCGGTAGCCGTCGCTGCCACGCCGGTTTCGCTCAAGGTGTCGGCGCCGGTGTGCAGCGTGTAAAGCCATGGGCCGTAGATCGCCTGGGCCTGCGCGAGTGCCGGGTAAGGTGCCTGGGTGATGGTCAGCAACATCGGATGGCCGTACTCGCCAGCGCCGGTGTGCAAATCAAAACACATCACCGTTTCAGCGCCAGCCAGATGCGCATCGATGATTTGATGCAAGGTGCGATTCGACCAGCTCGGCGCGCGGCCGCCGTAAAACAGTCCGTCGGGATGGCTGTGCTGGCCGCCCTCGACAATCGACATCACCGCCGGCCAGCCGTGTTGGTTGATCTGCGCGTCGAGCAAGGTATCGACGCGTTTGCGTTCGGAGCCATTGAGATCGGTGCAGGCGTAGATTTCATGCAGCGCGGCGTACGCGCGGTTATCCGGCAAGGGTCCTGTGAAATCGAGGTGATTGCGGTTGAGGTCGATGTTGTCTTCGTTGACCCGGCGTAACCACGCCGTGCCCCATGGGTTGATCAGGTGCACCATCACCACCGCGACATCCTTGGGCAGCGAGCCCGGTAGGAATGCCTTCAGCCATTCGATCTGACAATCCGAGCCGTAATAGCCCTCGACGCCGTGGGTACCGCTGAGCGCTACCAGTCGGCGTTTGGCCTGTGGATCGCCGAGCACGGCGACGTCGGTGCTCAGCGGTTCGCCAAAGGGGCCGCAGCGTGGATGGGCGTAGGAAGTGAGCGTGGCGCCGACGGCATTGGCGGCGGCGATGAACTGTTCGCGTTGATCGCGGTAGCTGGATTCGGAGGGGAACTCGCTGTGCATGCCTAGCCTCTTGTGATTTTTATGTCTTTACAAGGAGTGAGCCTGCTCGCGATAGCGGTGGTTCAGTCAATACTGATGTTGGCCGTAATGCCGCTATCGCGAGCAGGCTCACTCCTACAGGGGATGTTGGTGCTCCATAAATTTGAGCTTGACCCTAGCGAACATCCGCCCTGAAAAGAAAGACAAAAATGCCCATCGGTTTGCGTCGCGACCGAGCGGTCGATAAAGTCCCTGAGACTTTTATCCCACGGACGGAGAGCCCACGTGTTTTCAGCCTTGCCCTTGAGCCGCTTTCGCCTGCCTGCCCTGACGCTGATCATCAGCGCCCTGACCCTCACCGCGTGCAACGCCCCGCCCTCTTCGACCTTGCCGTTGGCACCGGAAGCCGCGTCCGGTTTCCGCACCGATCTGCAAACCCGTCACGCCAGCCAACACATGGCCGCCGCTGCCAATCCCTTGGCTGCTGAAGCCGGTCGCGAGATGCTGCGTCAGGGCGGCTCGGCGATTGATGCGGCGATTGCGATGCAAGCGGTGCTGACCCTGGTTGAGCCGCAATCGTCCGGGATCGGCGGCGGCGCGATGATCGTGTTGTGGGACGGTAAACAGGTGCGCACGTATGACGGTCGCGAAACCGCACCGGCCGGCGCGACCGAAAAGCTGTTCGTGCGTGCCGATGGCCAGCCGATGTCGTTCCCGCAGGCGCAGATTGGCGGTCGCTCGGTCGGTACGCCGGGCGTATTGCGTGCGCTAGAGCTGGCGCATAAACAACACGGTCGCCTGCCATGGGCCAAGCTGTTTGAACCGGCGATCAAACTGGCCGAGCAAGGCTTTGCGATATCCCCGCGTTTGCACTCGCTGCTGGAAGCAGACCCGGTGATCCGCCAGTCGCCCGACATGGCCAAGTACTTCCTCAACGCCGATGGAAGCGTCAAAGCCGTTGGCACACGCCTGCAAAACCCGGCGCTGGCCGCAGTGCTCAAACGCATCGCCAATGAAGGCGCGGATGCGCTTTACAAAGGCCCGATCGCCGAAGAAATCGTCGCCAAGGTGCAGGGCCACGCCAACCCCGGCAGCCTGACGCTCAGCGATCTGCAGCGCTATCAGGCCAAGGAGCGCGCGCCGCTGTGCACCGACTACAAACGCTGGCAGGTCTGCGGCATGCCGCCACCGTCGTCGGGCGGGATCGCCGTTGCGCAGATTCTCGGCACGTTGCAGGCGCTGGAAACCCGCGACCCGCGCCTCTCGCTGACGCCTCTGAAACCGCTGAAGACCGACAAACCGGCCGGGATCGAACCGGACCCGCAAGCCGTGCATTTGATCGCCGAAGCCGAACGTCTGGCTTACGCCGACCGCGCGCAATACGTCGCCGATACCGACTTCGTGCCGGTGCCGGTCAAAGGCCTGGTCGACCCGGGTTATCTGGCAAGCCGCGCCAGCCTGATCGGCGAGCGCAGCATGGGCAGCGCCAAACCGGGCACACCGCCGGGCGTGCAGGTGGCCTACGCCCCGGACCGTTCGCCGCTGCGCATCTCCACCTCGCAAGTGGTCGCGGTGGATGACCTCGGCGGCGCCGTGTCGATGACCACCACCATCGAAGCGGCGTTCGGTTCGCACCTGATGGTTCAGGGTTTCCTGCTGAACAACCAGATGACCGACTTCTCGTTCATCCCCGAAGAGAACGGGCAGAAAGTCGCCAACCGCGTCGAACCCGGCAAACGTCCACGCTCGTCGATGGCGCCAACGCTGATCTTCGATCGCCCCAGCGGCGAATTCGTCGCCACGGTCGGCTCGCCGGGCGGTTCGCAAATCATCGAATACGTGGCCAAAACCACCGTCGGCCTGCTCGACTGGCACCTCGACCCGCAAAGCGCCATCAGCCTGCCCAACTTCGGCAGCCGCAACGGCCCGACCGAACTGGAACAAGGCCAATTCAGCCCGGCGCTGATTCAGGCACTGAAGGACAAAGGGCATGCGGTGAATGAAATCGACATGACCAGCGGCACCCAGGCCATCGTGCGGGTCAAGGATGCGCAGGGGAAAGCGTCGTTGGAGGGTGGCGCGGATCCACGGCGTGAGGGGGAAGCGTTGGGGGATTGAGGCTAGGACGCAAAGAGAAAAGGCTTACCGTGAGGTAGGCCTTTTTTGTGGCTAACAGATTGTGTTCACTCGCATTCCGTCGCCTTTTCCTACCCCGAAAACTTGCTGCCACAGATAGAGTAAGTGGCCGTTCAGCAAAAAATACTTTCGGAATCTGCTGGCAATTATGAATACAGAAATATTTGAACCGTACGTCCACCGAATGCTAACTGCCTTGCATCAGTCCCATAGCGGGACTAGGATCGCGTCATGAGAATTATCGCTGTCAGTCAGCTCAAAAATTTTTGGGAACGGTATCCGGACTCAGAGCAACCACTGTTGGCGTGGATAGATGAAGCGAGAAAAGCAAGCTGGTCAACACCCTCGGACATCAAGGCACACTTTGCTTCTGCGAGCATTCTGAAAAGCCGCAGAGTGGTGTTCAACATCAAGGGTAATGACTTTCGCCTGATCGTAGCCGTGGCCTACCGCTTCGGCGCCATATACATAAAATTCGTCGGCACCCACAAGCAGTACGATGCAATCGACGCTGATACCGTCGAAATGGAGTAACCCATGAATATTCATCCAATTCATACGGAAGAGGAATACCGTGCAGCACTCAAAGAGGTGTCTGCATTTTTTGACAATGAGCCAGAACCGGGTACACCCGAAGGGGACTACTTCGATGTCATGATCACCCTCATCGAAGTTTACGAAGCCAAGAAATTCCCCCTCGACTTGCCGAATGCAATCGAAGCCATCAAGTTCCGTATGGAGCAATCAGGGCTTTCTGCGGCGGATCTGGCCCCTGCCATTGGCAGGACGAACCGGGTATATGAAGTCCTCAATGGCAAGCGTGCTTTGACGCTTCCCATGATATGGAAGCTCCATGAACTATTCGGTATTCCAGCCGAGAGCCTGATCAAACCCGCCAAGCTGGGCTAATCAAACCGACAACGTCTTGCCATCCACCCCATCACCAATCTTCAGGAAATGCCCGCCCGCCACGTGGTGCAAGGTGCGCAAACCGTCATGCCCTTCGAAATGCCAGCGCCCGTCGCTGAACACGCGCTCATCGGCGTGGGCGGCGATGACTTCGGCGAGGAACAGGTCGTATTGCTCATGATTGCGCGGCTCAGGCAGCAAGCGGCATTCCAGCCAAGCGACGCAGCCTTCGAGCAGCGGCGCTTCGACTTGTTCGCCGGCAAAGGTTTGCAGGCCGTAAGCCTGAAACTTGTCTTGCCCTTGGCTTTGGCTGATGTCCAGACCCGAGGTATTGCCGACGGTTTGCACGATGTCGGCCTGGTTGACGCACGGCACGTTGAGCACGAAGGTGCCGGACGCTTCGAGCAGTTGGCGGGTCCAGGTGGATTTATCGAGGACGACGGCGACTTTCGGTGGTTCGAAGTCCAATGGCATGGCCCAAGCGGCAGCCATGATGTTGCGCTGGCCATCGTGGGCGGCGCTGACCAGCACGGTCGGCCCGTGGTTGAGCAAACGGTAGGCTTTGTTCAGGGGCACCGGGCGGCGGTGGGAATCGCTCATGGGGTCTGCTCCGGGGGAAAAGGAGCCGATTGTAGCGCTGCCACTGAAGAAACACAGAACCTGTGGGAGCAAGCTCGCTCCCACATGGGATCAGTGCAGATCAGTGGGAGAGTTGGTTGGCGAACTGGCCGACCGCATTCACGACTTTCTGCGCACCGTCCTGAATCTCGACAATCACCGTGCCCGCCTCTGCTGCCAGCGCCAGGCCTTGTTCGGCCTGAAGCTTGCCGTCGGTCATCAGCGCTACGGCGTTGCGCGCCATTTCCTGGTTCTGCCGCACCACGGTGACAATCTCTTCGGTCGCCTGACTGGTGCGCGAGGCCAGTTGCCGCACTTCGTCGGCCACCACCGCAAAACCACGGCCCTGCTCACCGGCGCGCGCCGCCTCAATGGCAGCGTTGAGCGCCAGCAGGTTGGTCTGTTCGGCGATGCCGCTGATGGTTTTGACGATGGTGCCGATCACCTGCGACTGCTCGTTCAATGCCTCGATGCCTTCCCCGGCAGCCTGCATGTGCCGCGACAGATCACGCATCACATTCACCGCCTCGGTGACCACGGTGGTGCCGCGTTGCGCGGTGCTGTCGGTTTGCTGCGAAGTGCTGTAGGCAATGCTGGCCGCGTCGGCTACTGCTTGTTCGCGATTGACCTGATCGGTGATCACGGTGGCGAATTTCACCACTTTGTACAGTTTGTTGTTGGCATCGACCACCGGGTTGTAGGACGCCTCCAGCCACACCGTACGACCATGGCTGTCGACACGCTTGAAGCGGTCAGCGACGAACTCGCCGTTGTTCAAACGGCGCCAGAAGTTCTGGTACTCGGCGCTGTTGTACTCCTCCGGAGCGCAGAACGTCCGGTGATGTTTACCCTTGATCTGCGCCAGGCTGTAACCCATGCCGCTGAGGAAGCGATCGTTGGCGTTAAGCACGTTGCCGTTGAGGTCAAACTCGATCACGGCAGTGGAGCGCACCAGCGCACCGATCAGGTTTTCGTGTTCACGCGAGGCTTCAATGGTGCGGGTCAGGTCGCTGGCGAACAGCGAAATGTGTTTGATCCGCCCATCCGAAGAACGCACCGGCTGCACAATCGAACGCAGCCACGCTTCTTCACCATTGCCACGCAACAGGCGCACGGCACCGGCGAAGTGCTCGCCTCTATTCATGGCGTTTTTGAAACGGTGATGGAATTCGTCCGACTTCACATGCGCCGGGACGATGTCTTCAATCGCCCGACCGATCAGGTCCTGGCTCTTGTAGAGCATCTCAGTGAGGAAGTTCTGGTTGACCGACTGAATGCGCCCGTCGGGCTCAAGGGTCAGCACCAGCATCTCGCTTTCCAGGCTTTCTTTCACTTGCACAAGGCTGGAGAGTTCTTCACGAAGAGCGGCCAGCTCTTGCTTCAAGCGTTTGTTGAACATGGGGAAGTACCGATGGGCAGGATAGAAAGCGGGATGCAGCCTAACCATCGGCCTTGAAAATCTTTTCTGAAGAGCGCTTGCGACCGGTCAGTCAAAAATAATCTCAATAGGCCACTGGCCTTCTCTATCCACCATCGAGCGGATACAAAACCCAGCGCTCTGGCCCGGCCACATCAGGTAT
Source organism: Pseudomonas sp. AIG (assembly GCF_977020205.1). Taxonomy (NCBI): domain Bacteria; kingdom Pseudomonadati; phylum Pseudomonadota; class Gammaproteobacteria; order Pseudomonadales; family Pseudomonadaceae; genus Pseudomonas; species Pseudomonas sp. AIG. The sequence goes on from NZ_CDROCK010000058.1 coordinate 32,382, forward strand.
TCTCAAGATAAATTGCAACAACATGTTGCCGGTATTCGCCCGATAAGGAGTTCCGTTTTGGATGTATCGACCGCTGCCTGGATGGTGCACGACACCCGCCTGATTCTCTGCTGCCTGCTGGCCATTGCGACGATCATCGTGTTGATCAGCGCCACCAAACTGCCGCCCTTTCTCTCAATTCTGATCGGTACGTTCATTGCCGGTGTCGGCGCCGGTTTACCGCCCGAAGACGTGGCCAAGGCGTTCAGCAAAGGCGCCGGGGCGATTCTCGGTGAAGCGGGGATCATCATTGCGCTGGGATCGATGCTCGGCGCACTGATGGCCGAATCCGGCGCCGCCGACCGCATCGCGTCGACCTTGCTCGGGCTGGGCAAAGGCAAGTCACTGCCATGGGTCATGGCGTTGGTGGCGATGGTGATTGGCCTGCCGCTGTTCTTTGAAGTGGGGCTGGTGATGATGGTGCCGATCATCTTCGTCATGGCTCGCCGTTCAGGTCAGCCGCTGCTGAAAATCGCGATTCCGGCGCTGGCCGGAATGACCACGCTGCATGCGCTGATGCCGCCGCACCCGGGACCGCTGATTGCGGTCAGCGCGTTGCATGCCGACCTCGGGCTGACCATGTTGCTCGGTTTCAGCATCGCCATCCCGGCGGTGATTCTGGCTGGGCCGCTGTACGGCAACTGGCTGTCGAAACGCATGCATGTCGATGAGCCGGCAGAGCTCGGCGCCCTGTTCAGTGCGCCGCCAAAAGCGCCGCGTCAGCCGAGTTTCGGCATGTCGCTGTTGATCATTCTGCTGCCGGTGCTGCTGATGCTCGGCAGTACCCTGGCGAAAGTCACGATGAGCCCGGAAAGCAGCGTCGCCCTGACCTTGAAGTTTCTTGGCGAACCGTTGGTGGCGCTGGGCATTGCAGTGATGGCGGCGGTGATCTGCCTCGGCTGGGCCAATGGCATGCCCCGCGAAGACGTCGGCGGCACCCTGCGCAAAAGCCTCGCGCCGATTGCCGTGCTGTTGCTGACCATCGGTGCTGGCGGCGGCTTGAAGCAGACCTTGCTGGATGCCGGCGTCAGCCAGACCATCAGCAAAGTCGCTGAAGGCGCGCACATGCCGTACCTGTTGCTGGCGTGGCTGATCGCTGTGGCCTTGCGTCAGGCCACGGGCTCGGCGACGGTGGCCACGACCACGACGGCGGGGATTCTGGCGCCGATGATGGCGGGCCTCGCCGCGACGCAGAGTTCGTTGGTGGCGTTGGCGATTGGTGCCGGCTCAGTGTTCTTTTGCCACGTCAACGACGCCGGGTTCTGGATGGTTCGCGAGTACTTTGGCTTGCAACTGAAACAGACCATCTGGGTCTGGTCGATCCTGCAAACCATTGTCTCGGTAGTGGGTCTGGCGGGAACGTTGCTGTGGTGGCACTGGCTGACGTAACGGCCTCGGCGGGTTGGCGCCGAGGCTGATAACCCGTTTTCAGGAACAGGGCGCCACGGATTGGCTGCCGACTCGGGGCATGCGCGCGCCAAAATACGCCGCGCTGACGACGCCGACCATGCCCATCACCGCGCAGAACATCACACAGATCCACGGACTCCACGGCATCAGACCGATCAGCAGCAGCGGTGTGATGCTCGCCCACGCCGCGTAGGCAATGTTGTAGGTGAAGGAAATGCCTGACACGCGAATACGCGCGGGGAACAAGCCGACCATCACCGATGGCACGGCTCCGACGACACCGCAAGCAAGACCGGCAATGGCATACGCGATACCAATCCACTCGCCGCCGCTGATCAGGCAGCCGTAAAGCACACCGATACCCAATGGCAGCAGCAGACTGTAGAGCATGACCGTGCGCCAGGCACCGAAGCGATCAACCAACAGACCGGCAATCACGCAGCCGATGTTGAGAAAGACGATGCCCAATGCGCTCAGGGCAAAGGTGTGGCTGGCGGTCATGCCGAAGGTTTTCTGCATCATGGTCGGCGTAATGACCACGAACACCACCACCGCCGAGGTCAGCACGCAAGTCAGCAACATCGCCGGCAGCATCGCCAGCCGGTGCTCGCGCAGCACTGTGCGCAACGGCAATTCAACGCGCGCCTCACGTTGCGCTTCCATGGCCATGAACACCGGGGTTTCGCTCAGCCAGCGGCGCAGATAAACGCCGATCACACCGAAGGCGCCTCCGAGCAGGAACGGGTAGCGCCAGGCGTAATCAAGTATTTCCGCCGGGGTGAAGACTTGCGCCAGAAACGTAGCGGTCAATGCGCCGATCAAGTAACCGAAGGTCAGCCCGGCCTGCAAAAAGCCCAAGGCATAACCGCGATGGCCGGCCGGCGCGTGCTCGGCGACAAACACCCAGGCGCTCGGCACCTCACCCCCCACCGCCGCACCTTGCAGGATGCGCAGCGCCAGCAACAGCAACGGCGCGAAGTAACCGATCTGTGCATAAGTCGGCATGATCCCGATCAGCAGGCACGGCAGCGCCATCATCAGGATGCTCAGGCTGAAGACTTTCTTGCGCCCAAGTTTATCGGCGAAGTGCGCCATCAAAATCCCGCCCAGCGGCCGCGCCAGATAACCGGTGACGAAGATGCCGAAGCTTTGCAGCAGCCGCAGCCACTCGGGCATTTCCGGCGGGAAGAACAACTGGCTGAGGGTCAGGGCGAAGAATACGAAAATGATGAAATCGTAGATTTCCAGCGCACCGCCAAGGGCCGCAAGGCCGAGGGTCTTGTAGTCGGAACGGCTGAACGGCGCAGGTTTGGCCGGGGATTGGGCAGTCATGGCAAAGAACTCGGAAACAGGCAAAAAACCAAGGCGCCCATGGTCTACGCAAATGGGCTGGTGGACAACCCGTTAGACCATAGTCCCGGTTTTGCAAAACCTGCTCACAAAGCATCGGCAGTTGAATTACTGTTAATGCCTGTCCTGCCAGGCGAACCACCATCGGCAAGTCATGCCGAGATCCTTGTAGGAGTGAGCCTGCTCGCGATGGCGTCGATTCAGTCAATACAAGTGTTGAATGTAAGAAAGCTATCGCGAGCAGGCTCACTCCTACAGAGGATATGTGTTTCGTCCGCAAGACCACAATAACCATAAAAATCCGAGGTACTCCCTGTGGCCGTTGATATCGAAGATAGCCGCTCCGCACGCTTTGCCCTGCGCTGTTCAAGTTTCGCCGAACGCTGGTTCCCCGATTCCTGGGTGTTCGCCGCGCTGGCCGTGATCATCGTCGCCCTGGCCACACTGGCCATGGGCGCCAAACCCACCGATGCGGCGATGGCGTTTGGTGACGGCTTCTGGAGCCTGATTCCGTTCACCATGCAGATGGCCTTCGTGGTGATTGGCGGCTATGTCGTCGCCAGTTCGCCACCCGCCGTAAAACTGATTGACCGGTTGGCGCGCATCCCGAAAAACGGCCGCTCCGCTGTAGCGTGGGTGGCGCTGATCTCGATGGTTGCGTCCCTGCTCAACTGGGGCCTGTCGCTGGTGTTCGGCGGTTTGCTGGTCCGCGCCCTCGCCCGCCGCACTGACCTGAAAATGGATTACCGCGCCGCCGGCGCCGCGGCCTATCTGGGCCTTGGCGCGGTGTGGGCCTTGGGTTTGTCGTCGTCGGCCGCGCAGTTGCAGGCCAACCCGGCCAGCCTGCCGCCGTCGATCCTGTCGATCACCGGGGTGATTCCGTTCACCGAAACGATTTTCCTCTGGCAGTCCGGTGTCATGCTGCTGGCGCTGATCGTGATCTCGATCATCATCGCCTACGCCACCGCCCCCGGGCCGAATTCGGCGCGCGACGCCAAGGCCTGCGGCATCGACCCGGCCTTCAACCTGCCACCGCTGCAACCGCGGACGCGGCCGGGTGAATGGCTGGAACACAGTCCACTGCTGATCATTGTGCTAGTGCTGTTGGCGGCGGGATGGCTGTTTCACGAGTTCTCGACCAAACCGGCGATCACCGCGATTTCCGGGCTGAACACCTACAACTTCCTGTTCATCATGCTCGGCGCATTGCTGCACTGGCGTCCGCGCAGTTTCCTCGATGCCGTGGCCCGTGCGGTGCCGACCACCACCGGCGTGTTGATCCAGTTCCCGCTGTACGGCTCGATTGCCGCGCTGATGACCACGGTCAAAGGCGCCGATGCGCAGACGCTGGCGCACCACATCTCGACGTTCTTCGTCAGCATCGCCTCCCACGACACTTATGCGCTGTTGATGGGCGTGTACTCGGCGATTCTCGGCTTCTTCATTCCATCCGGTGGCGGCAAGTGGATCATCGAAGCGCCGTACGTGATGCAGGTCGCCAACGATCTGCAGTATCACCTCGGCTGGGCAGTGCAGATTTATAACGCTGCAGAAGCGCTGCCGAACCTGATCAACCCGTTCTACATGCTGCCGCTGCTCGGCGTACTCGGACTGAAGGCGCGGGATCTGATCGGTTTCTCGTTCGTGCAGTTGCTGGTGCATACGCCGCTGGTGCTGGTTTTGCTGTGGGCGCTGGGGACGACCTTGGCGTATACGCCGCCAGTCATGCCGTAACCCCAAGCGGGGCGCGGTCATGCTGGCCGCGCTCCGCACTTTTCTCCTGAAACAGCCGTTTATCGGGCTGCCTGTCGCAAATAATGGCTCAGAGCCATCATCGTGCTTTACCGCATCGCACCCTCGGTAATATTCTGCGCGCCGATAAATGTTTCCATTTTTTACCAAGCGCAAAGGGAGTTCGTTGCAATGATCGTAGGGATTGACCTGGGAACCACCAACAGCCTGGTCGCCGTCTGGCGTGGGGATGCCACCGAGTTGGTGCCCAATGCCCTGGGTCAGTTCCTGACACCGAGCGTTGTCGGCCTGGATGATCAAGGCCGGATTCTGGTCGGTCAGGCGGCGCGTGAGCGTCTGCACACGCATCCGCGCCTGACCGCATCGCTGTTCAAGCGCCACATGGGCAGCGCCACGGAAGTTTATCTGGCCGACAAGGCGTTTCGCCCGGAAGAGCTGTCCGCGCTGGTGCTCAAGAGCTTGAAAGAAGACGTCGAACGCGCGTTTGGCGAAACCGTCACCGAAGCCGTGATCAGCGTCCCGGCGTACTTCAGTGATGCCCAGCGCAAGGCCACGCGGATCGCCGGCGAACTGGCCGGGCTGAAGGTCGAGAAGCTGATCAACGAGCCGACCGCCGCCGCCCTCGCCTATGGACTGCACCAACGGGACAAGGAAACTTCGTTCCTGGTTTTCGACCTTGGTGGCGGCACGTTCGACGTGTCGATTCTGGAGCTGTTCGAAGGCGTCATGGAGGTGCGTGCCAGCGCTGGTGACAACTTCCTCGGTGGCGAAGACTTCGACACCGTGCTGCTCGAGCACTTCATCAGCCAGCACCGCTCGGCCGCAGACTTCCCTGAGCGCAGCAGCGTCATCCAACCGCTGCGTCGCGAGGCCGAACGCGTGCGCAAGGCGCTGGGGCAGGACGACAGTGCCGAATTCCGCTTGCAGCTCGGTGAGCGGCAGTGGACGCACACCATCACCCAGCAACAGTTGGCGACGCTGTACATGCCGCTGCTCGAACGCCTGCGCGCGCCGATTGAACGGGCGCTGCGCGATGCGCGCATCCGCGTCAGCGACCTCGACGAAATTCTGCTGGTCGGCGGTACCACGCGCATGCCGCTGGTGCGCAAACTCGCCGCCGGGCTGTTCGGCCGCTTTCCGTCGATCACCCTCGATCCTGATCAGGTGGTCGCACAGGGCGCGGCCATTCAGGCAGCCCTCAAGGCCCGCGCCGCCGCGCTGGAAGAAGTGGTGCTGACCGACGTCTGCTCCTACACCCTGGGCATCGAGACCTCCACGCAGGTCGGCCGCAACTATGAGAGCGGCCACTACCTGCCGATCATCGAGCGCAACAGCATCGTGCCGGTCAGTCGGGTGAAAACCGTGTACACCCTGCACGACAATCAGGAACACGTAGTCGTGCGGATCTTCCAGGGTGAAAGCCGTCTGGTCAAAGACAACGTCGCACTCGGCGAGCTGGACATCAAGGTGCCGAAACGCAAGGCCGGCGAAGTCGCCCTCGATGTGCGTTTCACCTACGACAACAACGGTCTGCTGGAAGCCCAGGTGAAAATTCCCCTGACCGGGCAACAGCATTCGCTGGTCATCGAGAACAACCCGGGCGTGCTGTCACCCGAGGAGATCCAGCAACGCCTGGCGAACCTCGCACAGCTGAAGATTCACCCGCGCGAGCAACAGGTCAACACGCTGCTGACTGCACGCCTTGAGCGCCTCTACCAGGAAAGCCTGGGCGATCTGCGTGACCTGATGGGCGATTGGGCCAAACAATTCCAGATCGCCCTCGACTCTCAGGACGAGCGCCAGATCCGTGAAGTGCGCACCGACTTGAGCCGCCGCCTGAGCGAACTTGATCGCACCCCGTGGCAATAAGGAGCCTGGCCATGGATTGCTGGTCGGTGCTGCACCTGCACGATGATGCTGAAACCCGCGACATCAAGCGCGCCTATGCGCGGCTGTTGAAAACCTTCCGCCCCGATGAGGATGCCGAAGGTTTCCAGCGCTTGCGCGAAGCCTACGAACAAGCGCTGGCGATTGCCCGGTGGCGGCTTGAAAACGCTGAGCCTGCCGACGAAGAAGACGTCGCCGTGGCCACGGCGTCCAGCACCTTTGCCGCACTGGCGTTCGATGCTGCGCTGGCAAACAAACACAGCCACCCGCAAAACCCGTCGTGGGATTTTGCCGATCTCGACGTTCCGCCCGTCAACCCGGCAGCCCCCGAGCCTTTTGCGCCGCCGGCGAAGGATGATGTTTTGCCTGTCGAGCCACTGACGGTGGCCCCGGACACAGAGGCGTATGCGCTTGAAGCCCAGGCCGCACGGCCACTGATTGAGGGGCTATCACCCGAAAACCTCGACGAGCGTTGGGATCAGGCGCAACAGCAAGGCTGCGCCAAGGCCTTCGAAAGACTTTTGCTGCAACTGTGTTTTGAACAGCCATCACTGCGCGCTCCACTGCTGCACTGGGCCGTCGAGCAACTTGGATGGTTGGGGCCGTGGCAAGACGTGCTGATGAATGAACGTCAGCGTGACCTGCTCGCCGAAAGCCTAATGGCCGATTATCAAAACGCCCTGCGAGCACTGCTCGAAAGTCAGAGCGAGCGCGAATTCCTCAACGTGCTCAAACGCTACAGCGCCCAACCGTGGCTGCAGGTTTTCGATCGCCGCGAACAATGGCAGCAAACCCTGCTGCACTTGCTCAATGACAGCGAATGGAGCGTGCCGCTGTTCGACCGCATCGGCCAGCTGTTCGGCTGGGATCACAACAAAGGCCTGCACCCGCAACCGGACTGGCTCTGGGACACGTTGATCGAACGCTGCGATCAGGAAAGTTTCTACGACAATCTGCGCGCCAAGGCTGAAAGCGACCGCACCTGGGCGGCCGACGTGCAAGCGGCGCATCTGCTGATCAATCCGCTCAAGCCCCTGCAGCAGAAGAAGATCATCGACGGCTTTGGTCAGAACGAATGGCAGGCCTGCCATGACTTGTCGGAAAAACTCACGTGGCGCTTCCCCGAGCTGCTCGCACGTTTGCCCTATGCCGATGCTTTTTACTGGCGGCGTTTTTTTCCACGGCCCATCGCCGCCGAAACCTGGGTACGCGTGTGGGCGGCCATTGCCCTGGCGCTGTGCCTGTTCTATCTGGGCCTTGAGAAAAGAGATACCGCCAATCTGATCTTCATTCCGATGATCTTTGCCTGCGTACCGGTCTGGTTTTTCCGCTTTGCCCTGAGTTGGTGGGTGGTGCTCACGGCCCATGTCATCGTCCCGGACCTGTGGCTCACCGAAGGACTGATTCCGCGCAAATGGAACCCTGACACGCGCTGGCTGGTGATACGCCACGGCGTACCGCAAGGGGTGATGGTGCTGCTGTTTTCGCTGATGCTTGGCCCGCTGGGGGCGATCACTTATGTCGGCACGCTGCTGATCGGGCTGGTGCACAAACGCCGCATCGGTTCGCTCGATCCGCAGCTGAGCAGCCGCCGCCCCTGGCTGACCGCGCTGCACTGGGCGCACTTCAGTCCGCTGCAATTGCTCTTTCTGGTGGTCATGACCGCGATCACGGCAGCCAGCAGACTCGGTTTTTCGCTCAGCCAACTCATGCCCGGCTAGGCAAGCAGCGCCAGTGCCGTTTGTCATCCATCCGTCACACTCACTTGCTAGCGTCCGCCCGAAACATACTGAAACAATTAAGCAAGAACGGGCTGACAGATGAAAGACGACACAGACGGCACTGACGCACCTGAATCCAATCACCCCACCGACACCAGTCGCCGCCGCTTTCTCGGCGGCGTCGCGGTGCTCGGTGTCGGTGCCACGCTGGCCGGGTGTGGCAGCGCCAGCGATCAACCGGGCAAACCGGCCGAGCACCCGCTGACACCCGCCGAGCTGGACAAGGCCCTGCGCGATCAGGTGAAAACCGTGGTGGTGATCTACGCCGAGAACCGCAGCTTCAACAACCTGTTCGGTGATTTTCCCGGAGTCGAAAAGCCGCTGGCCGCGCTCAAACCCGGCGACTATCAACAACGTGATCGCGACGGCTCGCTGCTGCAAACCCTGCCGCCCGTCTGGGGCGGCGTCCTGCAGATCGGCCCGCAGCCCCTCGATGGTGTGACCTACCCTAGCGCCACGCAGTTTCAGGAAAACCTGCCCAACGCACCTTTCGCCCTCAAAGGCCCGAACGGCGAGGACTTGCCGTTCGGTCTGGTGACGCGCGACTTGTGGCACGTGTTCTATCAGAATCAGATGCAGATCAACGGCGGCAAGAACGACGGCTTCGTCGCTTGGGCCGACTCCGGTGGCTTGACCATGGGCCACTACGCGCAGAGCCGGTATTCACTGCGCCTGTGGGACGTCGCGCAGGAATTCGTGCTGTGCGACAACTTCTTCCAGGGCGCCTTCGGTGGCTCGTTCCTCAACCACCAGTACCTGATCAGCGCCACCGCGCCGTTCTATCCGGACGTTGCCAACTCGGTGGCCAAATCACAGATCGCCGCGCTGCAAAGTGACAATCCAGCCGATCCGCGCCTCAAGCCGCTGGACGCATCGCCGGCCAGCGCCATGACCGGCCCGCCGCAGTTCGGCCCGAGTGCGCTGACCCCGGACGGCTTCGGCGTCAACACCCTCGCCCCGCCCTACTGGCCGACATGGATTCGCGATCCGGAGCGCCCGGCGTACGCCAAAGCGGATCTGCCCAACGTCATGGTGCCGCAGACCCACGAACACATCGGCGACAAGCTGTCGAAAAAGAACATCGATTGGGCCTGGTACGCCGGCGCGTGGCAGGCAACGCTGGATCAATACAAGGATTCCGGCGGCATTCCGAAGATCCCGAATTTCCAGTATCACCACCAGCCGTTCAACTACTTCAAGCAGCAAGGCCCGGAGAACCCCGCCGAGCGCAACAAACGCCTGCGTGACGCCGGTCTGGGCGATGAGTCGAACACCAACAAATTCTTCGCCGATGCCGAGGCCGGTAAGCTGCCGGCGGTGAGTTTCTACAAACCCCAAGGCAACCTGAACATGCACGCCGGTTACGCCGACGTGGCGTCCGGGGACCGGCATATCGTGCGCGCGCTGAAAGTGCTGCGCGAAAGCCCGCAATGGCAAAACATGGTGGTGATCGTCACGGTCGACGAAAACGGTGGCTGGTGGGATCACGTCGCCCCGCCCAAGGGCGACCGCTGGGGCCCGGGGTCACGCGTGCCGGCGCTGGTGGTGTCGCCGTTTGCACGCAAGGGTACGGTGGATCACACGGTCTACGACACGGCGTCGATCCTGCGCTTGATCACCCGTGTCTTCCAGTTGGAAACCCTCGACGGCCTCAAACAACGGGACGAGGCGATGATTGCCCGGGGCCAGAAACCCATGGGCGATCTGACCAACGCTCTGCATTTTCAGGCTTGAAAACCAGACCTGCGAGTTTGCGCAAAAATCTGCCGATGACGGCTTCTCTGTCAAACGCGGCTGATCCACTATGAGCCGCCCCCGATACGCGGGGAACCGACGCTGAAAAGGATCTGAGCATGTTCAAATTCGCAGGACTTAACCCGATAGCATTGGCTCTTGCCGCGCTCACGCTGAGCGCGGCCGCCCACGCCGATGTCGACTTGAAACTGGGCAGCACCGAACGCGTTACCCGCCTCTTCGCTTACCCCAACAACTGCAACGTGATCTGCTTCCGCAACTGGACGCTGGAGCAGACCGTCAGCCATTACTTGAGCCAGAGCGTGCAGCGCGATGGTTATGCCGACGCCAAAGTGCTGGTCAAGACCGACAATGGCCAGCTCTACGCCGAAATCACCGGCGTGCCGAAGGATTACGACAAACCGCTGTCGGCGCTGCTGGATGCGGGGGATCTGGCCTACACCGGCGCGAGCAAGCTCAACGCCGACGGCAAGTGGGCCTACAGCTGGTATCTGTTCCTGCCACTGGGCATGGCCCTGGAAAACCGCAAAAGCGTCGAGTTGCTGCACTTCCCGCCGGATTACTCGCTGACCCAAGCGCAGGATTATCTGCGTTCGAACACCACCGATCGCTGGGCTACGCTGCTGACCGACAATGGCATTCCTGCCGAGCAGACGCCGGCCTATCAAACCATCATCGACATTGCCCCGATCGCTGCGCCGTCCAATGCCGGCAGCGACCTGGAAGGCGTGTATGACTACTTCAAGGACTACCAGACCACGCTGGTCAAACAATTCAGCCAGACCGCCAGCGGCACGACGTTGCCGATGGTCGCGTTCGGCGCGCCGGTGCGTAACTGGATCAAGCAGCAATACGGGCCAACCGTGAATGTATTGGGGCTGGCGACCATCAGCCCGAGCGAAGGTGTGAAAGTGCCCGTGCTGGGTTCGAACCACCCGAGTTACATCTGGTACGCCGCTGACCCGAAGAGCTACACCGGCGACGATGCGCAAGCCAAGGCCGATGCTGCGGGCCTGAAAGTCATGGGTCAGGATTTGAGCGCCGCCTGCTGGCAGGCCGGCATGGGCAGCAAACCGGGCAGCGATGCGCAAACAACGCTCAACAGTTGCACGCAGACGTGGCAAGTCACGCAGAAAGTCAAAACCTGCGAGCTGTTCTACACCTCGATCCGCAATCTGACCCCGGAACAGGCCACCGCCAAGTGCGCGACCACCCCGATCAAGACTCAACTGAAGCAACTGCAGGCACCGCTGCCAGCCACTGCAATCCCCGCCCCGCACCTGTAATCGCTTGAGGCATTCCCGTGTCAGCCAAGGCTGACGCGGGAATACGTCTAAATCGCCTGTCAGATCTGACAGTAGACCAGCTATACCTAATAAGACACGATTGGATCCAACCAGCAGTATTGCAGCGCTGACAGGACGTCAACCCAAGGAAGTCGCAAAAGCCTTGCGACAAGGACTGATATGAACATCCACGCTATGGCGCACTCGCCGCCACGCGATACTGAAGGCATCTATCCCTTCGCCGGCCTGCCCGTGCGCCTGGGGTTTCCGGCCAGCGCCGATTTCGAAATCCTTCAGGATGGATACGGCGCCCCTACGGCGGTCGCCGCGCGGCGCGAGTTCCTGCACACCCACCGGATGTGCCGGGTGTCCGGGCAATTACTGCCGTATCGCTGCCGCCAGACCCGACAATTGCTGACGGGGATCCACATTTACGACCCGCGCTTCTGCGGATTGATCGAACACGCCTGCGACCCCAACGTGTTTCTCGACATGAGCGAGTTATGGTTGTGGGCGTTGAAAGATATCCACAGCGGCGAACGGCTGACCATGGACTACACCGCCACTGAAGACAAACTGCTGCACCAGTTTGCCTGCGGTTGCGGTTCGCCACGCTGCCGTGGGTGGATCACCGGCTACGACGAACCACCCACCCTCGAAGGTCAGCACTTTCTACAGCGCTGGCGGCATTCAGGGCGCTGAAAGGTGCGCTGGAAGCTGAGTTATACCGCGCCAACCGGACGCAAACGATACTGCGGCGGCAATTGCTCGAAACCACTGATGGTCGTGTTCAGACTTTTCCAGCGGCCATCCTTGATGCCATAGATGCACCCGTGGATCGACAGGCTCTGCCCGCGATGCCAGGCGTTCTGGATGATGCTGGTGTGGGCGACATTGGCCACTTGCTGGATCACGTTGAGTTCGCACATGCGATCAACCTGCTCTTCTTCGGTCGGCAGCTTGGCCAGTTCTTCGCGTTTTTCGTAGTACAGATCGCGGATCGATCGCAGCCAGCCGTCGATCAGACCGAACTGACGGTCCTGCATCGACGCGCGCACACCGCCGCAGCCGTAGTGGCCGGTGACGAGGATATGTTTGACCTTGAGCACGTCGACCGCGTACTGGATCACCGACAGGCAGTTGAGGTCGGTGTGCAGCACTACGTTGGCGACGTTGCGGTGCACGAACAGATCGCCCGGCAGCATGCCGACGATCTCGTTGGCCGGCACGCGCGCATCGGAACAGCCGATCCACAGGTATTCAGGGGTTTGCTGGCGCGCCAGTTTGGCGAAGAAATCCGGGTCTTCCTTGGTGATCGCGTCAGCCCAACGCTCGTTGTTATCAATCAGGTCTTGTAAGTCGTGCATGCTGTAAGGCCTCAAGAAAGATGCGCTGGTATGACAGACGACCGCCCGTCGGGGTCACGCCGCCAGCGCAAGTGATTTCATTGGAATTCTCGTGTGCCCGGTGAGTCCACCTAAGTAAGGCCCACAGTATGAGGAATTGCCATGACTGATTCACGACGCCCTTACGATGCAGCGCAACCAGAGCCCATCGATGATAACGAAGACCGCATGGGTTCGGTGCATGAGCTGGATTTCGATGAAGATGAACCCAGCGCGAAGATCGGTGATGAGATTCCCGAGCGTGAACGTGAGCAGTTGATGCCGCGTGAGCGTGTACGCGAGGCGGGCATGACCGGGGCTTCGGTCAGCGATCATGAGCCAACTGACGATGACATGAGCCCGGAAACGCTGATTCATGAAGACGGTGCGCGGGATGCCGAGGAAGCGGGTCAAGGCAATCAGGCGGATTGGGATTTGAGCATCGTCGATGAGGATGACATCGGCGGGGGTAATGGCCTGGATGAGGCAGAGCTGGCACGGCGTGATCCGCTGGATGGCAACCGTTGATCATCAGTGCCTGAGAGGACGTCTTCGCGAGCAAGCTCGCTCCCACAGGTTTATGGTTTGATCACAAAATTTGTGTGCGAATCAAATCCACTGTGGGAGCGAGCTTGCTCCGGGCGGCGTTCCGACGAAGCTTTTAAGCAGGATCAGTCAACCAGGGTGCAGGCCATGACCACGGCATCTTCACGCCCGCCCACCGCCGGATAATAATCCCGACGCCGGCCAATCTCGTTGAAGCCATAACGCTCATACAACTTGAACGCGCCCGTATTGCTGTCACGCACTTCCAGAAAACATTCCCGCGCCGAAGCCGCATACGCCCGCGACATCAGATGCTCGAGCAACGTCAGCCCCAGCCCGCGCCCCTGATTCTCCGGTTTGACGGTGATATTGAGCAGATGCGCCTCATCCAGAATGATCTGCACCACGCCGTGGCCAACCTGCTGCTCACCTTCGAACATCAGCCAGATCTGGTACTTGCCCAGCCCGTCGAGAAAAATCCCGCGGGTCCACGGATGGCTGTACGCGGCGTACTCGATTTTCAGCACGGTTTCCAGATCCGCCTCGGTCATCGGGCGGAACGATACAGCGTCACTCATTCGATTCTTTCCAGCGCGCCATCAGCCGACGCATGGCTTGCCACACAGCGGCCTTGCGCTGTGGCTCTTCCATTAACAATTCCAGACCGGGAATGGCCCAGGCCGAGCCCAGACCTTCGATCTGCAATTCACGATTGAACGCTTCGGCGTCCGCTTCACCGGCAAAACGCACCGCCGGCAGGCCGATCAGCCACAGGCAGGCGCACGGCGCCGTTTCCATTTGCACAGAAAGGAAACCCTGCACAAAGTCACGCGCTGCTTCCGGACCTTGGTCCATGGTGCCGCGATTGAGCCACGGCCAGCGCACCGGCTCGCCGACAATTTGCGGCGCATCCGGCAGACCGGCGGCGCGCAACATGTCTTTGAGCAACAGGTAGGCAGGATCGCGGCTCTGGAACGGTTCGCCTGTGGGTAACTCGACCAGCAGCAAACAGCGCCCGGCACGCAGCAATTGCAGGGCGAAACGCGGTGGTGGCACCGGCGCCGGTTTGGCGACCACTGGCGTGTCGTCGGCCTCTTCCGCCGGTTTGGCGTTGGTCCGCGTGCTGGCCAACGAAGGGCGCGGCACTTCGATTTTCGGCCGTTCGGCCGGACGAACGGCAGGTTGCGCGGGCGTTTCGACCTGCGGTGCAAGCACCA
>NZ_CDROCK010000059.1:0-43053 GCF_977020205.1 Pseudomonas sp. AIG
GGGCAGCGGGTGCAGCCGGTTGTGCCGGGGCCGGTGGAGCTTTCGGCGGCTCGACCTTTTTCACCGGTTTCGGCTTCTCGACCGGTTTCGGTTTTTCGATCGGCTTGGGTTTCTCCACCGGTTTCGGCGGTGGCTTGACCGCGTCCTCGTCTTCCACCGGTTGTTCAGGTTCCGGCGGTGGTGGCGGAGGAGGCGGCGGTGGCGGTTCCGGGGTGGGTGGTGCCGGTGGCGTCGGGCTGGTCAGCTCGACGGTCATTTCCGGAATCTGCGGTGGCGTTGGCAATGGCTCTGTTTTGGATTGCTGGAGAAACCACCAGGCGCCGCCATGTATCAGCGCCGACACAGCGACCAGCAACACCATCTGCTGTTTATTCAAACCGCCGGGTTGCGAGGTATTGGCTTTAAACGCCGGCCTGCCCGGTGGCGGCGGAGTTGGCGCTTCCCGCAACGGCCCCGGCAGGGTTCTGTGCTTTACCGCATCGTTCATTAAAGCTCCCTCGGGTTGATGAAGGGCAATAAGGTGCCGTCCGAACATCTGGGGGATGTTCGAGTGGGTGGGTGCAACTTTCTTCAAGGTGAGCAGAAGCCGATAGTGGAACTATCCGGTTAACAAGGCTTGTGCAAACTTACTGGCTTAGCGCTATCGACTTCGAGTGTTCATTAGCCATTCCCTGGTGTTGTTCTATGTAGGAGCCTTCGGCAGCTCCTACAATTGATTACTCGAATTCTGTTTTGCAACGGCTGTGCCAGATGTTGCCGAAATGTAGAGTGGTTATTTCATGAGTGTTACCCATGTCGCATTTATATAAGTTTTGCCATCGCCGTGGTTTTTCTCCGGCGCACGGATTCCCGTTACTCCGGTTAACGGAGCTTTTTCAGAGGCGAGTCAGGCTCTACGCGCTATCACGCGGGTTGGCGGGATAGAGCGGCTGCGCAGCTGGCGGCCAGGGCACTTGCTGGTGCGCGGCGGACTGAATTGGTGCGGGTCAATGTTTTAGCGGCTCACGTGGCATGTTCCTTGTTCTTGTTTAAATGAAATCAATGTTTGCTGTGCTGTTTGGTTAAAGTCACTGGAGCTGTTTTGGTGCGTTTGTAAAATCGCTGGAAGTTATTGTTCGACAATCCTGCTTGCGTTCATTTAATACATTGGTTGTGCAATAACTTTGTGAGTTGTATTTAAAAAATAAATAGCACGCCATTGCCGGCGAATAAGTCATTGCCGATCACAGGGCGCGGTCGTGGAGTCAGGTAATAAAGTAAAGGCGTTGGTCGCCGGGGCTGTTCGAATGAACTCGGCGTTGTGCACAAAGAGGCGAGCAGAGGTTGATGCGGCAGAGCGTTTGAAGATTCACGCGGTGAACTCCTTGTTGCCAGCTCGGATACGCGAACTTTTGGTTCGGTATCGCACCTTACAAGAACGCGGATAGCGTTCGATGATTGCTCTTGGTGCGGGATGGGCACCGCCAGCGCTGTTTTGCGAGGTTTGAATTCGCAAGTCGCGAGTGCATGGGAAATCCGTGCCAAAACCGATACACAGACAGATTATTTCTACACCCGCGCTACAGCCATCTACCCTGTGGCAATGGCCTTTTCGGGGGGATTGGATATGTACCAGCTCTACGGGCACAGAAATTCGGGCGCAGCCGCCATCGAAGCGGCGCTGGAACTGTGCCAGATCGCTTACCGCTTCATTGATATCGAAGCCAGCACCGAAGCCGCCGAGGCGCTGGCCCAGCTCAATCCACTGAAGCAGATTCCCACCCTGCAACTGCCCGATGGCAGTGCAATCACCGAGAGTGCGGCGATTCTGATTCATCTGGGCCTGACGTTTCCCAAGTCAGGCCTGCTGCCGGCCAAGGCGGATGATCGTGATCAGGCGATTCGTGGTCTGGTTTACATCGTCAGCAACTGTTATGCGGCGATCGGCGTCATCGATTATCCGGAGCGCTGGCTGCTGATGCCCGACGAAGCCTCGCGGCAGAATCTGGTCGCCGGCGCGCGCGTGCGTTTGCACTGGAGTTGGGAGGTGTTTGCCGACCAGTTTTCTGCCGAGCTGTACCTGGATGACGAAACGCCGGGGGCGCTGGATGTGTTGGCGGCGGTGGTGACGCGCTGGGCCGGCAGCCGCGAGCATTTGCGTCAGGCGCGACCGGGGTTTTATGCATGGTTGCAGCGGATCGACCGGCATCCGGTGCTGGCACCGGTGTTTGCCCGGCATTGGCCTTCCTGAACACACCGCAGATGATCGTTCCCACGCTCTGCGTGGTAACGCAGCCCGGGACGCTCCGCGTCCCAATGCGTGACGCAGAGCGTCACAGGAGGCATTCCTTTGCTGCGCGTGGGAACGATCAGGAGGAGGGGGTTTATTCCCCGCGAATGTACTGCTCCAGCTGCTTGATCAGCTCCGCCTGTTCGGCAATCGCTTCTTTGACCAGGTCACCGATCGACAGCAAACCAATCAACTTGCCGTTCTCCACCACCGGCAAGTGGCGCAGGCGTTTGTCCGACATGATGCCCAAGCAGGTGTCGACGGTTTGATGAGTGTCCACGGTGATCACGTTCGCCACCATGATGTCGCGCACCGGCGTGCCCACGGATGAGCGGCCATGCAACACCAGTTTGCGCGCGTAGTCGCGTTCGCTGATGATGCCGACCACTTTGTCGTCTTCGACCACCAGCAAGGCGCCGACGTTTTTTTCGGCCATCTTCATCAGCGCTTCGAGCACCATGTGATCAGGTTTGATCTGGTGCACTTCCTGATTTTTCTGATCTTTGAGCTTGAGCAGTTGGGCGACGGTCTTCATGGCGGTTACTCAGGTGTTGTCGTTGTTATCCAAGCATCGTAGACGCAAGCGCGCAGGGCAAGGTGGCAAAGCGGCAGATAACACGCAAAAAACGTCATTTGCCGGGTTTTTCCGTGGCTGGCGGCTGTTTATCGTCAGGGTCATCCCAGGCAATGCCGCGTAGAATGCCCCTCTGTTTCAATTTCTGAGGTTGCAGTGGTGGATTTACCGCAGGGCTTCGTCCTGACCCGGCATTGGCGCGATACTCCGGCCGGCACCGAAGTCGAGTTCTGGCTGGCGACCGACGCCGGGCCGCGCCGTGTGCGTCTGCCACATCAGCCGTCGGTGGCGTTTATCCCCGCCGAGCAGCGCGAAGCGGCCGAACGCCTGCTGCACGACGAAAAGAACGTCGAACTGCGCCCCCTGGCCCTGCAGGATTTCGAGCATCGCCCGGTGCTGGGTCTGTATTGTCAGCAACACGGCCAATTGATGCGCTTGGAAACCGCGCTCAACCGCAACAGTGTGGACGTCTACGAAGCTGACGTACGCCCGCCGGAACGCTATTTGATGGAGCGTTTTATCACCGCGCCGGTGCGGTTCAGTGGCACGCCCGATGCCGACGGCGTATTGCTCAACGCCCAGCTCAAACCTGACCCCGATTATCGACCGAAACTACGGCTGGTTTCGCTGGACATCGAAACCACCGAAACCGGCGAGCTGTACTCCATCGCCCTCGAAGGCTGCGGCGAGCGTCAGGTGTACATGCTCGGTGCGCCGAACGGCGACGCCAGCATCGTCGACTTCGACCTTGAATACTGCGACTCGCGCACCGTCATTCTGAAAAAGCTCAACGACTGGTTCGCCCGCCACGACCCCGATGCAATCATCGGCTGGAACGTCGTGCAGTTCGACCTGCGCATCCTCCACGAACACGCACGGCGCCTCGGTGTGCCGCTTAAGATCGGCCGTGGCGGCGAAGAAATGCAGTGGCGCGAGCACGGCAGCCGTAATCACTACTTCGCTTCGGCGGCGGGGCGGTTGATCATCGACGGTATCGAGTCCCTGCGTTCGGCGACCTGGAGCTTCCCCTCGTTCAGTCTGGAAAACGTCGCCCAGACCCTGCTCGGCGAAGGCAAGTCGATCGACAATCCGTACCAGCGCATGGACGAAATCAACCGCATGTTCGCCGAGGACAAACCGGCGCTGGCCAAGTACAACCTCAAGGACTGTGAACTGGTCACGCGGATCTTCGCCAAGACCGAACTGCTGACCTTTTTGCTCGAACGCGCCAGCGTCACCGGACTGCCGGCCGATCGCAGCGGCGGTTCCGTGGCGGCGTTCACCCATCTGTATATGCCGTTGATGCACCGCCAGGGTTTTGTTGCGCCGAACCTCGGCACCAATCCGCCGCAGGCCAGCCCGGGCGGGTTTGTCATGGACTCGCAACCGGGCCTTTACGAATCGGTGCTGGTGCTCGATTACAAGAGCCTGTACCCGTCAATCATTCGCACCTTTCTGATCGACCCTGTCGGCCTGATAGAAGGCTTGCAACACCCCGATGACGCCGACTCGGTGCCGGGCTTCCGTGGCGCGCGATTCTCGCGCACCCGTCATTGCCTGCCTTCTATTGTCTCGCGCGTCGCCGAGGGTCGCGAGACCGCCAAGCGCGAGCACAACGCACCGCTGTCGCAAGCGCTGAAAATCATCATGAACGCTTTCTACGGCGTGCTCGGCTCCAGCGGTTGCCGCTTCTTCGATACGCGGCTGGCCTCATCGATCACTCTGCGCGGCCACGAGATCATGCTGCGCACGCGCAAGCTGATCGAAGAGCAAGGCCACGCGGTGATCTATGGCGACACCGATTCAACGTTTGTCTGGCTGCGTCGTCCGCACGGGCAGGAAGAGGCGGCGAACATCGGTCATGCGCTGGTCAAGCACGTCAACGACTGGTGGCGCGCGCATGTGCGTGATGAATATGGCCTGGAAAGCGCCCTCGAACTGCAATTCGAAATTCACTACAAACGCTTTCTGATGCCGACCATTCGCGGCGCGGAGGAGGGCAGCAAAAAACGTTATGCCGGCCTCGTCACCCGTGCCGACGGCAGCGATGAAATGGTCTACAAAGGTCTGGAAACCGTGCGCACCGACTGGTCGCTGCTGGCCCGGCAATTTCAGCAGGAACTCTACGAGCGGATTTTCCAGCGCAAGCCGTATCAGGATTACGTGCGTGACTACGTGCGCAAAACCCTCGCCGGCGAATTCGACGATCGACTGATCTACCGCAAACGTCTGCGCCGCACCCTTGACGACTATGAACGCAACGTCCCGCCGCACGTGCGCGCGGCGCGGCTGGCCGACGATTACAACGCGCAACACGGGCGCCCACGGCAGTACCAGAATGGCGGCTGGATCAGCTACGTCATCACCCTGGCCGGCCCCGAGCCGCTGGAAGTGCGCCGCGCCGCGATCGATTACGACCACTACATCACTCGGCAACTGCAGCCGGTGGCGGATGCGATTCTGCCGTTTGTCGACGACGACTTCTCAACCCTGATCGGGGGGCAACTGGGCCTGTTTTGAGTCGAGCAGTTGCAGCGTCCACTCATCAAGAATGCCGTGGAAGTAGCGCTCCAGTGCCTGATTGAACACGCTGTCTTCAGCGCAAAACTGCGCGAACAGGGTCATCGATGAATGAAATTTCAGGTCATCGGGATGGCCGAAAATCTCCGCAATCGAGCGCTGTTGCACATTAAGCACTAACTGCGTGCAAGTACGCAGGCGTGCGCCGAGCAGCTCGTGGGCCAGATAGGCCCGGGCTTCCTCGGCCGAACCGATGGCGTAGCGCCGGGACATTTCACTGCCGCCCAGGCCGGCGAACTGCGGAAAGACAAACCACATCCAGTGGCTGCGTTTGCGGCCGTCGTCGAGCTCGCGTTGCACGCGCTCGAACACCGGATCCTGGGCCTGGACAAAACGTTGCAGGTTGAACGGGTCGTACTGATCAGTGCTTCTCATCGCGAAGCCCTCGCCAGCCGCTGGCTCAAACCATGGCCAGCCGCTGCTTGCGTTGTGGCGCTTGAAACGCCTGGTCCAGCGCCGCCAGATCCCCGGCCTCCAGTTGCAGTTGCGCGGCTTGTGCATTGAGTTGCACATGTTCCGGTCGCACAGCCTTGGGAATCGCAATCACACCATCCTGACGCAGAATCCACGCCAGTGAAACCTGCGCGGGGGTTACACCATGACGAGCGGCAATCTTGTTCAGCAGCGGTTCAGCCAGCATCGCGCCACCCTGGCCAATCGGACAATAGGCCATCAGCGGCATGCGCTGGTGTTGGCACCACGGCAGCAGATCGAATTCGATGCCGCGCTCTTCGAGGTTGTAGAGCACCTGATTGGTCGCGCAGGCAGAACTCGACAGTTCTTCGAGATCATCGACATCGAAATTCGACACGCCCCAACGGCCGATCTTGCCGTCCTCGCGCAGGCGCTCGAAGGCTTCGACGGTTTCGTCCAGCGGATACTGGCCGCGCCAGTGCAACAGATAGAGGTCGATGTAATCGGTGTCGAGCCGCCGCAGACTGCGCTCGCAGGCCTGCGGAATGCCTTTGCGGCTGGCGTTGTGCGGGTAGACCTTGCTCACCAGAAACACCTGATCGCGCAGACCGGCAATGGCTTCGCCAACCACGCTTTCGGCGCCGCCCTCGGCGTACATTTCGGCGCTGTCGATCAGGGTCATGCCCAGCTCGATCCCCGTGCGCAGCGCCGCCACTTCACGCTTGTGCGCCGAGCGATCTTCACCCATGCGCCAAGTGCCTTGGCCAATGATCGGAACCTGGACGCCGGCCAGTTCGAGGGTACGCATGCAAACCTCCTTGCTGAATGTGTCGATACCTTTTAGTGGGCAGCAGGATAGATCAGATCGTTCCCACGCGGAGCGTGGGAACGATCAGGTACGGCGGGGCGAGTTATTTTGCGGAGAACTTCAACACCACGCTGTGGCTGTAAGCCTGCCCCGGATCAAGCCGAGTGCTCGGGAAGTCCGGCTGATTCGGTGAATCCGGATAATGCTGAGTCTCCAGGGTAAACGCGCCCCAATGCGGATAGACCTTGCCACCCTTGCCCTTGACCGTGCCGTCGAGGAAGTTGCTGGTATAGAACTGCACACCCGGTTCCGTGGTGAACAACTGCAGCACGCGACCGGACTGCGGGTCACTCACCTCAGTCGCTACTTTGCCGATATCACCTTTGGTATCCAGCGCCCAGTTGAAATCAAACCCACCCTGTTTCGGCTCAGCGAATTTTAGCTGCGGATGATCAGCCTTGATGTGCGTGCCAATCGCAGTGGGTTTGCTGAAATCCATCGGCGTGCCCGCGACGGGTGCCAGTTCGCCGGTCGGGATCAGTTTGGCGGTGACCGGGGTGTAATGGCTGGCGTGCAGGGTGGCGACCTGTTTGAGGATGTCGCCATTGCCGGCACCGGCGAGGTTGAAATAGCTGTGGTTGGTCAGGTTGAGCACGGTCGGTTTGTCGGTGCTGGCCTTGTAGTCGATGCGCAGTTCGTTGTTGTCGGTGAGGCGATAGGTCACTTCGGTGGTGAGGTTGCCGGGGAAGCCCATTTCGCCGTCCGCCGACAGATAGGTCAGGGTCACGCCGACCGAATCCTTGTCCTTGGTTTCCTGGGCTTTCCAGACTTTCTTGTCGAAGCCCAGCGTGCCGCCGTGCAGCGCGTTGGTCTTGTCGTTCTGCGGCACTTGATAGCGCTTGCCGTCGAGTTCGAACGCACCTTCGGCGAGGCGATTGCCGAAGCGGCCGATGGTCGCGCCGAAGTAGGCGGTGCCTTTCTGGTAGCCCTGCACATCGTCGAAGCCGAGCACGACGTCGTCGAACTTGCCGTGCTTGTCCGCCACTTTCAGCGATTGCAGGGTCGCACCGTAGGTGATGACGGTCGCTTGCATGCCGTGGCTGTTGCGCAGGATGTATTGCTCGACGGGCGTGCCGTCATTGGTTTTGCCGAAAGCTTTGTGTTCGGCGCTGAGGCCGGCCGCGTTGGCGGAGAGGGTGGCGATCATCAGGGACAGTCCGAGGCCGGAGAGCAGGTGACGGGATTGAAGCATGGTAGACCTTCCTTCTTGTTGTTGTTTTCAAAATGGCGCCGATGCCGTGTAGGAGCTGCCGCAGGCTGCGATCTGTTGATCTTGCTTCTAAACCCCAGAGTCAAAAGATCGCAGCCTTCGGCAGCTCCTACACGGTAACTAGTCATGCTATTTGTATGTGAAGTGAAGATTTATAGTTGATTAATCGTTTATTTCAACAATAAAGACAGACTAATTGGTTGGGCAGGCATTGCCGAAGGTCGGTTGGTCATGCGCACCACTGCACTTTTTCGCAATCGGCGGCTCTATCCATGGCCAGGATGCGGTGACTCCCGCCGCACAGGAATGTGCCCGTTCGAGATTTCATGCCGAGAGTTTTTGCCCTGATCGCTGCTTTTTTCCGCCGCCCGTGCCTGTTGCTGGCCTGTTTGTCGTCGCTGCTGTTCAGCGGTTGCAGTCACCAGGACGGCAACGGCTTCTTCAATCAGATGCGTGACGGTCAGCCGCAAGAGTTCTTGCAGACCAGCGTCGACCGCATGGCCACACTGGCGATGCGCGACAACCTCAACAGCCTCTATCGCTTGCAGGGCAAGTTGTACTTGCGCAACCCGGAAGAACTGCGCAAGTCAGGCTTTCTCAACATCCATGCGGCCGTGAAACAGGTGCGCCAGGCCATCGAGCAGCAACAGCCGCTGCCGGTGCTGGGAGGGCGCAAGGATCTGGCGGCGCTCAGCTATGCGATGAGTCCGGAGTTTCTCGGCGATCGCGTCGGCGCGTTCATCTATGCGATCGGCAGCATGCTGGTCACCGCCCACGGCAATCGCACCGAGTTCTATATGACGGACGCGATCAACCCGACGTTCGTTCACAACGCTGCACGCAATATCGAAAAAGCCACGTGGATTTTGTCCCAGCGACAGAACAAGGAAGGGCAGCCGCTGCTGTTCTCCAATGAGATCTCGGAGGAGGGCAGCAACCTGAGTTTCGCCACCGAGTTCGGCAAAATCGTTGCGCGACTGGACCTGATCACGCAGATGCTTGATGAGCGCTACCGGCGGATCGGCCTTAACTACGCGCAGAGTTTGCTGTTCCTGAATTTCTTGCCGGTGCAGTGAGTGCAGAGCACCAATGTGGGAGCGAGCCTGCTCGCGAAAGCGGTGGATCAATCAACACTTCAGTGCCTGAAAGAGCGCATTCGCGAGCAGGCTCGCTCCCACATTGATCGAATAGTGAAGGTTGTTTTTGTATACAATCCGTCACCGCTATTGATCAAAATGGAGCCGCCCCCGTCATGACCGACCCCGCCAGCGCCGATTTCAGCCGCGTCGACCGCACCGCCCGTGCGGACAAACTGCCCTATGCCGCGTTGCTGGCATTCGCCATGACCGGTTTCATCGCCATCCTCACCGAAACCCTGCCGGCCGGCCTGCTGCCGCAAATCGGCGCCGGGCTCGACGTCAGCGAAGTGCTCGCCGGGCAACTGGTGACGCTCTACGCGCTGGGTTCGATTGTCGCGGCGATTCCGCTGACCGTCGCCACGCGCGGTTGGCCTCGGCGGCGGGTGTTGTTGATGACGGTCGGCGGCTTTCTGATATTCAACACCGTCACCACGTTCTCCAGCCATTACGGTTTGACCCTCGCCTCGCGCTTTCTCGCCGGGATGGCGGCGGGGCTGTCGTGGGGGATCATGGCCGGGTATGCGCGCGGCATCGTGCCGGTGCATCAACAGGGGCGGGCGCTGGCGATTGCCATGCTCGGCACACCAGTGGCGCTGTCGCTGGGCACACCGGCGGGGACGTGGCTGGGCAATCTGATCGGTTGGCGCGCGTCGTTCGCGATCATGTCGGCGCTGGCTCTGGTGTTGGCGGCGTGGATTGTCATCGCCGTGCCGGATCGTCCGGGGCAAACCAGCGAGGAGCGTCTGCCGTTACTCGAATCGCTGCGTCTGCCCGGTGTGCGACCGGTGTTGTTCGTGGTGCTGACGTGGATGCTCGGACACAACATTCTCTACACCTACATTGCACCGTTTCTGATGCAGGCCGGGTTGGCTGACCGGGTCGATTTGGTGCTGCTGGTGTTTGGCCTGTGTTCGCTGGTGGGGATCTGGATTATTGGCATGCTGGTGGATCGCTGGCTGCGTTGGCTGACGCTGATCAGCCTCGCGGTGTTTGCGCTGACGGCGCTGGTTCTGGCGTTGGCAGCGCCGTCGCCGCTGATCATTTACGCGTGCATGGCGGTGTGGGGATTGTCGTTTGGCGGCTCGGCCACTTTGCTGCTGACTTCGGCAGCGGACTCGGCCGGTGATCACGTCGATGTGGTACAGGCGATGCTCACCACCTCTTGGAACGTGGCGATTGCCGGCGGCGGGTTGTTTGGCGGGTTGTTGCTGGATCGGGCCGGGGCGATGTCGTTTCCGTGGGCGCTGCTGATCCTGTCGCTGATCGCGCTGGCCACGGTGTGGATCAACAAAAACCACAGCTTCAAACCAGGCCGACGAGTGCATTAACTCTGGAAACCACCGCTTCACACTGTGGGAGCGAGCTTGCTCGCGAATACGTTGTGTCAGTCGACAGATGAGTTGAAGGATCCACCGCATTCGCGAGCAAGCTCGCTCCCACAGGGGGATAATCGTGGTGAATTCGATATGGCATAACGATAGACCGCATCGATATCTGTGGTTATAAGAAAAATCGCTATGCTGCGGGCCAGATTTTTCCTGTCGTTTTTCTGGACGGTTTAATGGAATTGGCAAATTTCGGCCTGGTGATTGCCGGGCTGGTGGTGGGGTTTATTGTCGGCATGACCGGTGTCGGCGGTGGTTCGTTAATGACGCCGATCCTGCTGTGGTTCGGCATCAACCCGGCAACGGCAGTGGGCACTGATCTGTTGTACGCCGCCATTACCAAATCCAGTGGCGTCCTCGTTCACCGCAAAAACAAAAACATCGACTGGGCGATCACCGGTTGGCTGACCCTCGGCAGCGTGCCAGCGGTGGCGATGACCTTGTGGTTCCTTAGCACCCTGCACACAGCGCCGGACGCGATGAACGCCATCATCAAACAGGCCCTGGGCTTTGTGCTGTTCGCCACCGCGCTGGCGATCTTCTTCAAGAAACGCTTGCTCGACTTCGCCCACAAACGCGCCGGTGGCAACTACAACCCGAGTGGTTCACGGCTGAACGTGATGACCGTGATCACCGGTCTGGTCCTCGGCACCATGGTTGCCCTGACCTCGATCGGTGCGGGCGCCCTTGGCACCGTTGCGCTGTTCATCCTCTATCCGCTGCTGCCGACCCGCCGTTTGGTCGGCACGGAAATCGCCCACGCCGTTCCGCTGACCCTCGTTGCAGGCCTCGGCCACGCGAGCATGGGCAATATGGATTGGGGCGTGCTGGGGTTCTTGCTGGTCGGCTCGTTGCCAGGCATCTGGCTCGGCAGCCACCTGACCGGACGCATCTCTGATGAAGTGCTGCGCCCGTGCCTGGCGACGATGCTGGTGTTGATCGGCTACAAACTGGCGTTCTGAACCGGCCATGAGTGAAACCACTGTCCATTGCGATGGCCGCCTCGCCATCACCGTCGAACCGCGTGAGATGCGCATGAGCCATTGGCTGTATGCGCCGCGGGTAGTCGATCTGCAGCGCCAGCAAGTGCTGCTGGATCTGAGCGAGAGCCTGTGGGATTTGCTCGGTACTGCCGACGAGACCGTCAATGGCCTCTCGCTGGTGCTGCGCAAATACCCGGGCGATCGGGCGTCGGTGAGGTTGAGCGTTGAACTCGACAGCGGTGAACTCAAGCTCGGTGGACAACCCGTCGCCCCTGCGCAATTGCTCTCCGCGCTCGATTCAGCGCTGGGGTGAGGCGGCACAGCCTACCGCGAGCCGCCTCACCACCGGTTAGCGCTGAATGACGTATTTCATCACTGTCACTGGCAAATCGTCGTAGACCAGTGCTTCAACCTCTTCCCAACCCAGCCGCGCATATAGCGACTGCGACGTGTCGGTGTACAGATACAACTCAGGCACACCCAGCGCCGCCGCTTCTGCAACCACTCGATTGACCAGTTGCGAAGCAATCCCGCGACCGCGTTCCTCAGCCTTCACATAAACGCCAGCCAGCCATGGCGTCAGGTTCGGGCGCAGCTTCAGATCGTTCTCGATCAGCAACGCGCCGCCCAGCAAACGTGAACCCTCAAGCGCTACCACCACACTCGGCACCACTCCTTTGCCGCAGGATTCGCGCATGTGTTCGATGCGGTGCTCGACGGTTTGCCCGGCACGAAACTCGCCCCATTCCTCGAAGTTGAGCGTGGCCAGTTCTTCGATCAATTCGGGGTGATCGCACAGGTAATCGATGTGCATGCGGGTGAACTCCATTTCATGGGCAGAACCACGACCCTAATGCGGTCATAAAAGGTAATCAAATCCGCGTTGCGATCACCTCGGATAGGTTGCGCAATGTCGCGCCTGTCCTAAGCTTCTGACTAGGCGGAAGATATTTGCCGGGTTGTCCCGGAACAATCGCCACGATGCGCAATCATTAGAGCGTGGATATCAAAAGGAGATGCGCATGCTCATCAGGTCACTGACCCTGACACTCTTGCTGGCGATTGCCGGCCCCTTGTTCGCCGCTGACAACGATTCGCCCATCGCCGGAGATATGGGCCGCGCCCGACCGCTGATCGTGATCGCACAAAGCACGGTCGACCCCGTGTGGGTGGCTTTGAAAAAGTCGCTGGAGGATCCCGCCAACAAAAAGGGCGTCACCGACCGCAACATCAAGGTCTACACCATCCTCAACATGTCCGGCCAACTCGACGGCAAGGACATGGGCCAGCAAGACACCATGGCGCTGCTGCGCTCGCTGAAGCTCGGTGCCGGGGCGTATCCGAAAGTGTTCCTGGTGGGCAAGGACGGCGAGACCAAACTCTCGGCTTCGGGGGATGAAGCGAAAGCGCTGGACCTGAAGAAAATCTTCGACACCATCGACGCCATGCCGATGGCTGAGAAGGAAGCGGCCGCTGCGGCTCAGGCGCCGGTCGCTGCTACGCCGGAACCGGCGAAAGGCGCGAAGAACGCCAAGCCGACCAAGCCTGCGAAACCAGCCAAGCCGCCGGAAATGCCGGATGATTGATCGGTTTTTGTAGAGACGATTTCACGTCAAAGGGGCGAGAGGATTCAATCTTCTCGCCCCTTTTTTATGCTGGCATTTGGCGAATGATGTTCACCAGTACGGGGGAGAAGGGGTCGAGTTTATGCGCTTTGGGAAGAAGTAGATCATCCAGGAGCAGGTCGAGTATTTCCTTGTCCTCGATCTCCGGCAATTCGCCAGGTTGGACCCCGACCTTGTAAATCAGTGCTTCAACCAAGGTTCTTCTTCTGCCGATAAGTGGTCGATTGCTCTCTTCGGTGTGACCCAGATTCAACGCCTTGATGGCTTCTTCTGCGCGCGAGGTTTTTCCTGCGACCAGTCCTGAAAGATAGAACTTGAGTTCGGTTTCACACTCATCCATGAACGGAGTCAGCCGCAGCGGCTGTGTTCCTCGACCATGTCCGCAATGCGGACGGTTCTCGCAACTGGCTACAATGTTGCTGAAATCCAGTGTGCGATTGTGTACTCGATCCTGAGCCTCAACATGCTCATTGTGAGAGCCATTAATTGTGATGGACTGGCAGCAATAGGCGCACAGTCCGAACTGTTCGGCGATGCAGGCGGCGCGGACGGATTGACGCTCTTCGGGCGGCAAGTCGGGATAAGTGGCGGTTTTGTTTTTCAGCTTCCATTTTGCAAGCGAATCCGGCTCAGTTCCTTTGATGATCTTACGCACGACGCAACTCCAGTTTGCGGATCAAGAGAGCAGCTTTTGCCAGCTCGATATGACCTTCGGGGAGTTCCGAGGAAAGTTCGGCGAAAAGTGATTTTGCTTTCTCGAGATTACCGTCCTGCACCTCGTTAAGCAGTCGGTTCAGGCGCTTCTGCACGTCGCTGTTGCGGATGTCGGTGTCCATGACTTCCAGAAGTACCTGATTGGCGTCGAGTCCGTACAGGCCGTTGTGTTCGTGAAGTTCTCCGTCATTAAGGACATAAACCAGCACATCTTTGGCGTCACTGATGACCAGCGGTGAGTGGGTGGTCAGGACGAATTGGCAGTTCGGGAAGGTTTCGCTCAATTGGCGGATCAGGCTGCGTTGCCATCTCGGGTGCAGGTGTAGATCCACTTCGTCGATCAGTACGATGCCGTCGCCGTGCAGCGGGTTGTCCAGTGACTGGTTCATCATCGCCAGGCGACGCGCGATGTCGCCGACCAGCGCCATCATCGATTTCTCACCTTGCGAGAGTTGAGCAACGTTGAGGGTGACGCCGTCCTTTTCGATTGCCATGTGCAGACGCGGTTTGCGTTGCACGCGCAAGTTGGAGAAGCCGGGCATGAACGCCGCGATGGCCGAGCGCACTGCAGTCAGTTGGCGGTCACGGGAGGAGGCTTTCAAATTGGCCAGGGTATTCCAAACGTCGCTGGCGGTGCCGAACTTTTCCGAGATTTCGGCCAGTGCAGTGTCGGAAATTCCAGTTTCGTTTTCGCTGTCTTCGCGCTCACGGAACCATTCAAAGAAGCGACGGAAATCGACGCCCCGGTTGAGTGAGTTATCGTAGCCGTCGAGCTGATCGAAGGTGTGTTTAGTTTTAATCTTTAATGGGATCTCTAGAACCGAGCGCTCAACCGGGTAGTAGGCGATTAGAGGGAGAGAGGCTTTCTCATCGGCTGTTAGTCGGGAGCGATAGTGATCGGCAAGACGACTCGCTTCGGTTAATTCACTGTGGACTGCGTACTTTCGCCCTTGTCGGCCGCGTGCCACTCCCCAGACAAACAGTTCGGTCTTCGAGCTATTAGCATCCGTTCCTGAGTGAGATTCTAAGCAGTCTGCGACTACAGTTGATGCGTAGGATGCTGAAAATCCGTTCTGAATATCTTCTTCAGCAATATGGGTGCCATTGCCTTTCTCAGTGCGAACTCTTGCGACGAGCCAGCTCAGCGTCGTGGCGAGGGATCTCAAAAGCGTGGTCTTTCCTGCACCGTTATTTCCGACAATCACTGTTACATTCGACGGGTGCGTATCCGTCGGTGCCAGCTTGACGGCCACGTTCGCAAATCGACCAAAGTTTTTGAGCTTGAGTACTCTTACTTCCATTAGTACGCCCTTACGCGGCATCACGGTTGCTGGCTTTGGCGCGCATTATGTCATCCCCACCAACGAATTGATTCGATGCAGTGTAGATACAACGAATTAGGTCGGTAATCAAAAGTCGTTGCGGCATGTGCCTGCCGAAATGTCTGACGCAAATCCCCTTCAACCCCCGCGGATTTTTCCTGCAAGTCGCGGCGGCGGTGGTGAACTGGTGGGTTTTGGGGAGGCGGGATAGTCTTCTTTGGCCGCTGCAAAAAAACAGTGGTCGGATGTGGAAGTCCGCTGGATAGAGAATGAAACAGGCTTTCATAAAGCGCAGTGCGACATTATTTATGTCAACATTGCCGCGTTTATGGCGGCTGTGCGCGGGAGCACTTTCGAGTGCGCCGGGGTTTCGTTCTCTTCCCAGGTCTTCCACACCTGCGTACAGCTGCCACCTTTCATGTGGAAGTGAGTTTGGGTGGCCTTCTGAAATTCAAATAGAGAACTTCTGACATGAAAAAACACACTCCAAACCCTCCCGAATCCCCCATGGATTCAGGATCCTTCGATGCCAATAACCCCCGCTTACGCAACCCGCATCACCCCGATCCCATCAGCCACGTCTTCACCATCCTCCCCGATATCGATACCCCCACGCTGCTCTGCCACGCTTGCGAAACCCTCGCTTCACTCAACGCCCTGACCACCGACCTCGCCGCAGAACTGCAGGGTTCGCCGCGCAGCCTAGCCTTGTCGATTCAGCAGTTGGCCGTGCTCGGCGAGTTGCTGGTCAACCGAGCGCTGGACAATCTCGATCCACCGGCGGCAACGCAACATTGAACAGGGAGGTTCAAACATGACGCGATACATTCCGCTGACCGGGATCGACTGCAAGATTCCCGCTCTGTTGATCGACCGCGAAGCACCGGTGGATGTGCTGCATGGCACAGCGGCTTACCGTTTGCGCTGTGTGACGCAATTGATGGAGACACTGGCGCTCGGTGACGGCAAGGGCCAAGACGCTTTGCTGCTGCAGGATTTCGCCCGGGTGATGGCGATCCCGTTGCGTGACAGCTGTGACTTGATGGATGTCATCGGCTGGAAGCTGCAGGCGCAGCTTTAAAGACAAAAGATCGCAGCCTGCGGCAGCTCCTACAGGATCGGTTTTTTCACTCGGTCAATGTGTGAGCTGCCGCAGGCTGCGATCTTTTGATTTTCAGTCAGCGACAGCGCTGAGAATTGTATGGGCGATTTTCACCCGCTCAGGAATCGGGAAGTTCTTGTTAGCCATGATCACGATGCCAACATCTTTGCTTGGCACAAACGCCACATAAGTGCCAAAACCACCGGTAGAGCCAGTCTTGTTGATCAGCACATCATGCGGCTGCGGTTGCGACGGGTTCAGCCACTGCACCTTGTGCGCCTCCATGGCCATTTCCGTCGAGTTGCCCGCCAACAAACGGTCAAGGCTGATCGGGTAGCGATACATTTCCCAACCCAGACCTTGGGTCATGTCGCCAACCGTGTAGTAACCGGTGTGGGTGTTGGCGATGGTTTTTTGCAGGGAGGCTTCCAGCGTTTCAGGTTTCAGGTTGGCCTGAACGTAACGCAGCATGTCCACCGCGCTGGTTTTCACGCCATAGGCCTGCTCGTCCAGCGCACCGGGCGTAACGCGGACCGGTTTGCCGTTCTTGTCATAGCCCTGGGCATACAGGTCCATTTGCGCGGCAGGAACGCTGAGGTAGGTGTGCTGCAAACCGAGTTTCGGCAGCAGGGTTTGGGTCATCGCCTGATCAAACGGCTGGCCGAGGCTCTTCGCTGCCAGATAACCGAACAATCCAAGGCTTGGATTTGAATACTGGCGATGACTGCCTGCCGGATAAACCGGTTTCCACTGTTGGAAATAGCCGAGCATCTTGTCAGACGAATCCGCGTTGTCCGGGAATTGCAGTGGCAAGCCGCCGGCGCTGTAGGTGCCCAGTTGCAGCACTGTGATGTTGTCGAACGCGCTGCCATTCAGATCAGGCCAGAGCTGGCTGGCCTTGGTCGACAGGTCCAGTTTGCCAGTGGCCTGGGCGTAACCGGCGAGGGTGGCAGTGAAGGTTTTGCTCACCGAGCCGATTTCGAACAGGGTGTTTTCGCTGACTTTTTGCGCGGTGTCTTTACTGGCTACGCCGTAGTTAAAGTAATGCGCCTTGCCGTTTACGGTCAGCGCCACGGTGAGGCCGGGAACGTTCTGTTGCTTCATCATCGGCGTCACCGCTGCGTTGACCAGCGCTGACAGTTGCGCATCGTCGGGCACGGCGGCGAAACAGGAATTGGCGCCGAAGAGCAGACCGAAAGCGGCGCAGGAAATGACTTTGCTCGATTGAATGGATGACATGAATGAACCACTCTCCATGAGTGTTGATGATGTTATCCCGCTACACTGCGGGCGATTTCTTCGTTGGGCAACTGAACAGCGCCGCCAATCTAGTCAGCGCGACGGCAATCGACAAACGACGAAAACTCGCACGAGCCATTAGAAAAATTTGGGACTGGGCATGATTCGACCGCAATTGCCGCTCAACGCACTGCGCGCCTTTGAAGCCTCCGCGCGTCATTTGAGCTTCACCCGCGCCGCCGTTGAGCTGTGCGTCACGCAAGCCGCCGTCAGCCATCAGGTCAAAAGCCTGGAAGCGCAGCTCAACGTGACGCTGTTCAAACGCCTGCCCCGTGGGCTGATGCTGACCAGCGAGGGCGAAACCTTGCTGCCGGTACTGAGCACCTCGTTCGATCACATCGCACAGATACTCGAACGCCTCGCCGGCGGACAGTACCGCGAAATGTTGACCGTTGGCGCGGTCGGTACGTTCGCCGTGGGTTGGCTGTTGCCTAGACTTGCGGACTTTCGGGCGAAACATCCGCTCATAGATTTGCGCCTGTCGACCAACAACAATCGCGTGGATGTGGCGGCAGAAGGGTTGGATTATGCGATCCGTTTTGGCGCCGGGGCGTGGCATGGCATCGAAGCGACGCGTTTGCTCGATGCGCCGCTGTCGGTGTTGTGCGTGCCGGAGATCGCCCGGCAATTGCATTCGCCGGGGGATTTGTTGCAGCAGACGCTGCTTCGCTCTTATCGCACCGATGAGTGGCCGGAGTGGTTTCAGGCTGCCGGGATGGCGACTCAGGCGGCACCGCCGCAGAGCATCGTGTTCGATTCGTCGCTGGCGATGATGGAGGCGGCATTGCAGGGTAGCGGGGTGGCATTGGCGCCGCCGCTAATGTTCGCCCGGCAACTGGCGGCGGAGGCGATATGCCAGCCGTTTGCGATTGAGATTACGACGGGGAGTTACTGGTTGACGCGGTTGCAGTCGCGCCCGGAAACGGCGGCGATGACAGCGTTCAAAACCTGGCTGCTGCAAATTTCCGGTTAATGCAAAACCCTTGTAGGAGTGAGCCTGCTCGCGATAGCGGTGTCTCAGTCAACATTGATATCAACTGACACACCGCTATCGCGAGCAGGCTCACTCCTACAGGGACCGTGGTGGATTGGAGATCAGGTTCAGCGCACCAGACACGGCCGCTTGTTATCGAACTTCCATCCCGGAATCAGAAACTGCATCGCCACGCTGTCATCGCGTGCGCCGAGGCCCATGCCTTTATATAGCTCATGAGCCTTGGCCACCTGATCCATATCCAGCTCGACACCCAGCCCCGGTTTTTTCGGCACCTGCACCAGACCGTCGACAATTTGCAGCGGGGCCTTGGTCAGGCGCTGGCCGTCCTGCCAGATCCAGTGGGTGTCGATCGCGGTGATCTCGCCCGGCGCCGCAGCAGCAACATGGGTGAACATCGCCAGCGAGATATCGAAGTGGTTGTTGGAGTGCGAGCCCCAGGTCAGGCCCCATTCATGGCACATCTGCGCCACGCGCACCGAACCCTGCATGGTCCAGAAGTGCGGGTCGGCCAATGGAATGTCCACCGACTGCAACTGGATCGCGTGGCCCATTTCGCGCCAGTCAGTGGCAATCATGTTGGTGGCGGTTTTCAGCCCCGTGGCGCGACGGAACTCGGCCATCACTTCACGGCCGGAATAACCGTTTTCCGCGCCGCACGGGTCTTCGGCGTAGGCCAGCACATGATGCTGATCGCGGCACAAACGAATGGCTTCTTTCAGTGACCAGGCGCCGTTCGGATCGAGGGTGATGCGCGCATCAGGAAAGCGTTCAGCCAGCGCCGTCACCGCTTCGATTTCGGCATCGCCGCTGAGCACGCCGCCCTTGAGCTTGAAGTCCTTGAAACCGTATTTCGCGTGGGCTGCTTCGGCGAGGCGCACTACGGCTTCGGCGGTCATGGCCTTCTCATGACGCACGCGGAACCAGTCGTTGTCGGCGTCCGGTTCGCTGCGATAGGCGAGGTCGGTTTCGCGCTGATCACCGACGTAAAACAGATAACCGAGCATCTTCACTTCATCGCGTTGCTGACCTTCGCCGAGCAATGCCGCCACCGGTACATCCAGATGCTGACCGAGCAAATCGAGCAGCGCCGCTTCAAGACCGGTGACCGCGTGAATGGTGATGCGCAGGTCAAAGGTCTGCAGGCCACGGCCGCCGGCATCGCGGTCGGCAAAGGTCTGGCGCACTTGATTGAGAATCTTCTGATAAGTGCCGATCGGGCTGCCGACCACCAGGCTGCGTGCATCTTCCAGGGTCTGGCGAATGCGCTCGCCACCGGGCACTTCACCGACGCCGGTGTGGCCGGCGTTGTCCTTGAGAATGACGATGTTACGGGTGAAAAACGGCCCGTGGGCGCCGCTCAAATTCAGCAGCATGCCGTCGTGACCGGCCACCGGGATGACTTGCATGTCGGTGATGATCGGAGCTTTGGCGGTGTCGTGTGCGGTCATGTTCTTATCCTTTTAATACGCAATCTTTAACAATGGGCGTCAGGCGTGTTTCGGCGCGGTCTCGACCACGGCGATGTCGGCAGCAGGTTTTGGCGTAGTGCGCGCGAAGAAGACAATGATCGCGGCGATGATCGAGGTCGCGGCCAGGCCATAGAGGCCGCCCTGAATCGAGCCGGTGTGTTCTTCGAGCAGGCCGAAGGTGGTCGGCGCGACGAAGCCACCAAGGTTGCCCACCGAGTTGATCAGTGCGATCACCGCCGCAGCGATGCGGGCATCCAGATACGCCTGCGGAATCGGCCAGAACAGTGACGAAGCGGATTTGAAACCCAGCGCGGCGAAGCAGATGGCGACGAAGGCGAAGACCGGCCCGCCGGTGGTGGACATGAACATCCCCGCAGCCGCGATCAACAGCGCAGTAGCGACCCACGCCTGCTGGTGTTTCCACTTGGCCGAGAACGAAGCGAAGGCGTACATGCCGATGATCGACAGCAACCACGGAATCGAGTTGAACAGGCCGACCTGGAAGTCGCTCATCTCGCCCATTTTCTTGATGATGCTCGGCAGCCAGAAGGTTGCCGCGTAGATGGTCAACTGAATGAAGAAGTAGATCAGGCAGAACAGAATGATCTGGCGATCCTTGAGCAGTTTGCCCATCGATGGCCGGATCGGCGTCGCGGCTTCGCGGGCCTGCTGTTCAGCGTCAATGGCGTTGACCAGAGCATTCTGTTCGGCACGGCTCAGCCATTTCGCGTCGTGGGGTTTGGCGTCGAGCCAGAACCAGACAAATACGCACAGGCACACCGAGAACATCCCTTCAATGAAGTACATCCATTGCCAGCCATGCATGCCCAGCCCGTTGATCTGCAGAAGCAGACCCGACAGCGGACCGGAGATCAACGAAGCCACGGCGGAGCCACTGAGGAAGATCGCAATCGCCTTGCCGCGTTCGGCGCCGGGCAGCCAACGGGTGAAGTAGTAGATCACCCCGGGAAAGAACCCGGCCTCGGCCACACCGAGCAAAAAGCGCAACACATAGAAGTGGGTTTCGTTCTGGATAAACGCCATGCCGGCGGCGACCAGGCCCCAGGTGAACATGATGCGAGTCAGCCAGATGCGTGCGCCGACTTTCTGCAAAAGCATGTTGGAGGGGACTTCAAACAGCGCGTAACCGATGAAGAACAACCCGGCGCCGAAGCCGTAAGCGGCGGCACCAATACCGAGGTCGTGTTCCATGTGGGTGCGGACGAAACCGATGTTCACCCGGTCAATGTAATTGACGATGAACATGATCACGAAGAGCGGCAGGACGTGGCGTTTCACTTTCGAGATGGCCGACGCGAGTGTCGAATCGACGCCCTCGTTCATCCCGGAGACGGAGGTTTTCACTTGGTTTTCTCCCACTGATTATTTTTATGCGGGGTAGGGCAGGTGCTGCGTTGTTGATAGACATCATACAACTTGGATTTTTTGTCCTACAAGTGGGTAGGGTCGATTAATTTTATCTGGAAGGCCGGCTTCTTATGCTTTTTCGTGTTTTATCCCAATGTTTGTTGGTCTTTGTGATTTGAGGGACGCGATGGGATCTCGCGCCTGCATACGGTAAATCGTCAGGGATGCTTGGGTTTTTCCAATTTATTTGAGTGTTGTCATACAAGTTGAGCGCTAGAATTGATCCCGCCAACCCGCCTCGCAATGCTACGATCGGCAAGCCCCGATCACCGGAACCGACCATGCAAGAAGACCTCGACGCCCCCGCGCGCAAACGTGCACACAACCTCGCCCATGATCTGGTGGAGAAACTCACCCAGAGCATCCTGTTGGGTCAGTTGTCGCCCGGTGACAAATTGCCCTCAGAGAATTCCATCGTTCAGGAACACGGCGTCAGCCGCACCGTGGTGCGCGAGGCGATTTCCAAATTGCAGGCCTCGGGGTTGGTGGAGACGCGCCACGGCATCGGCACGTTCGTCATCGAACGCGCGCCGGAGCAGGGCTTGCGCCTGAATGTCGACACCGCGCTGGGCGTGCGCAGCATTCTCGAACTGCGCCTGGGCCTGGAAACCCAGGCAGCAGCACTGGCAGCGCAACGGCGCAGCGAGCAGCAATTGCTGCAAATGCGTCAGGCGCTGGATGACTATCAGCGGTTACTGGACAACAACGACAGTTGCGTCGAGGCCGATCGACGTTTTCACCTGCTGATCGCCGAAGCCACGGGTAACGTCTGTTTCAGCGAAATCATGCAGCACCTGGGCAGTGCGATGATTCCGCGTCACCGGCTCAATGCTGCGGAGCGCGGGGTGGCGGATCTGAGCAAGCTCGGGCAACTGGCCCATCTGGAACATGAGGCGATCCTGAATGCGATCAAGCGCCAGGATGCGGACGCCGCGCGCGCGGCCATGT
Source organism: Pseudomonas sp. AIG (assembly GCF_977020205.1). Classification (NCBI taxonomy): domain Bacteria; kingdom Pseudomonadati; phylum Pseudomonadota; class Gammaproteobacteria; order Pseudomonadales; family Pseudomonadaceae; genus Pseudomonas; species Pseudomonas sp. AIG. The sequence goes on from NZ_CDROCK010000059.1 coordinate 22,327, forward strand.
GGCTTCACTTGACCAACAGCCGCGACCGCTTTTCCGCGCAGGGTTGAACGCCGTCGGTCTGGTCGATGGCACGCCGCCAACCGGCCTGATTCCAAGCTGTACGGCCCGGGTTTTCCGGACCTCCTTGGTGAGGTGTGTCATGGCTAATGATTTGCTGTTTCAGGGCGGTGTGCTGCCGACCGATCCCACCCGGCCGATGCCCGGTACCGATGAACCGACTCTGGCCGATCACGACTCACCGATGGGAATGCCCCCGGGGCGTGATCCGCTGAGCGATGGTGATCGGCCAGAGGACTGGAAGGATCCGGCGACAGACGATGAAGATGTGCCGCCGGCGGATGAGCCGACGCCGTTGTCGGATGATCGGCGCTGAACCCTGGTTGTTGTGCTGGATTTACCGGCCCTTTCGCGAGCAGGCTCGCTCCCACATTTTGGAATGCGTTCTCCTGTGGGAACGAGCCTGCTCGCGAAGACGGCATTCGCTTCAAAACAGATTTCAGATCAAACCCCGGCAGCCCGAACACCTCCAACCCGCCGCTCCAGATTCAACGCCAACACACTGATCAACACCACCACCGACCCCACCAGCACCAGCAACGTCGGCCGCTCGCCCAAACCAACCGACGCAATCCCCATCGCCGTCGACGGTATCAAATACAACGTCATCGTCGCCCGGCTCAGATCCACATGCTTGAGCACAAATCCCCACGCCAGATAGGCCAGCGCACTGGGAAATACCCCCAGCGCCAACACCGCCCACTGCACCCGCAACGGCGCATTCAGCACGGCTTGACCCAGCCCGGGCAGATAGACCAGCAGCATCAACGTCCCCGACCACACCGCGTAACACGCCAGACTGAAGCCGTCGTAACGCCGCGCATGATGTTTTTGCAGGGCGAAGTAAATGCTCCATGAAATGGCTGCCAGCAAGATCAGCAAGCCATGGACATCGATAGCCCCCAAACCCTTATCGCCGCTGACCACGATCACCACGCCGACAAACCCGAGCAACACACAATTCCAACGCCAGACACTGACCTGATCCTTGAACACAAACCGCGCCAGCAGCGTGCTGAACAACGGACTCGATTGCGCCAACACGCTGGAAGCGCCGGCACTGACGCTTTGCTGGCCGATGTTCAGTGCGACGTGATGCAGGCTGACGGCGAAGAAGCCCAAGGCAAACAACAGTGGCACATCGCGCCAATGCGGCAGGCGAATGCCCTTGAACGCGGCGATCAGTGCCATGAACAGCGACGCCAACAGAAAACGCAGCAACGCCAGATGCCCGGGATCGTAGGCTTGCAATCCGATGTGAATGCCAGTCGGCGAATACGCCCAGCAAGCAACGACGAAAGCCATCGCCAAGAGGATTTTCAGTGGGGAAGGGGGCGGCATGATCAGGCGCTCGGTGGTGTCGATGCGCCGAGTATCCGCGTGGCCAATCATTCGCCACAACTGACTTATACTGCGTCAAATGTTCACTCAGAGTGATGAATATGGAGCTGGCGCAAATCCGTATGTTCAAGACCGTGGCCGAGTTCGGCAGCATCGCCCGGGCGGCGGAAAAGCTGTTCTGCGTGCCGTCGAATATCACTGCGCGGATCAAGGCGCTGGAAGCGGAATTGGGCGTTGCGCTGTTTCTGCGTGAGGGCCGCGGATTGCGCATCAGCCCGGCGGGGCAGACGTTTCTCGCCTATGCGGAAAAGATTCTGGCGCTGACCGCTGAAGCGAAACGTGCGGTTGATCCTTCGTCCGAACCCTCTGGACCGCTGCGTATCGGCGCAATCGAATCCTCGGCGACCGGGCGTTTGCCGCGCTTGCTGGCGAAGTTTCACCAGCGTTATCCGCAGGTGGCGCTGGAACTCACCACCGGCACGTGGGGGCAGTTGCTCGACGACACCGTCAGCCATCGCCTCGACGGTGCGATTGTTGCGGTGGATGTCGAGCGTTCGCAGCTCAAGCGCACGCCGATGTATCGCGAGGAACTGCTGCTGATCGCGTCAACCTCGTTCGGACCGGTGCGCGGCATCGAAGACCTGCAGGACAAAACCGTGTTCATGTGGCCGCAGGGGTGTCCATACCGGGCGGCGCTGGAGCATTGGCTGTTGCGTCAGGGGCATGCGCTGCCGATTGTCAGCCTGGCCAGTTACGGGGCGATTGTCGGCTGTGTGAGTGCCGGGGCGGGGGTGGCGCTGGTGCCCAAGGGCGTGTTTGAGCAGTACGCAAAAGGGGCTGGGTGTGTGGGGTATGAGTTTGCTGAGCTGACGGCCGTAGACAATTTGTTTTACTGGCATGAAAACGCCGGCGTGCATCCGGCGCGGGAGGCGTTTGTGGCGATGTTGCGGGAGGAGTTTGTTGCGTAAAAAGGCTTCCCTCACCCCAGCCCTCTCCCCGAGGGAGAGGGAGCCGACCGAGGTGTCTCAGGTTATACGCCGACCTGAACAATCGAGTCGATTATGGATTCAGCCAAGCTGAACAACCGGGTTGATTATGGATTCGGCCAAGTCTGATTTTCTTGATCAGGTCGATAGTGGATTCACCGGCGAATTTTCAGGTCGGTGAACCTCTCAAATATCCCCCAATCAGTCCCCTCTCCCTCTGGGAGAGGGCTAGGGTGAGGGGGCCATTTCAGGCAACCCCGATATCCCGCATCAACAACCCAAACCGCAACTCCACCGCCTCCGGAATCGGCACATAAACCGTATGCCCATCCCCCGGCGCCACCTCAATCGCCTCACCCTTGACGCTCTGCAACTCACACAGATCAAAATGAAAATTCCCCGTGGGCGTCATCAACTCCAGATGATCACCCAGACCAAAACGGTTCTTCACCTTGACCTCGGCCAGCCCCTCACGCCGCTCGCCGGTCAACTCACCCACGAACTGCTGACGCTCCGATACCGAGCTGCCGTGCTGATAATTCTGATACTCGTCATGCACATGCCGACGCAGAAAACCCTCGGTGTAGCCACGCTGCGCCAGTGACTCCAGATCGGTCATCAGGCTGCGATCAAACTCACGCCCGGCCACCGCATCATCTATCGCTCGCCGATACACCTGGGTGGTGCGGGCGCAATAGAAGTGCGATTTGGTCCGGCCCTCGATCTTCAATGAATGCACGCCCATGCGCGTCAGGCGTTCGACGTGCTGCACCGCGCGCAGGTCCTTGGCGTTCATGATGTAGGTGCCGTGCTCGTCTTCGAACGCCGGCATCAACTCGTCGGGACGATTGGCTTCCTGCAGCAGGAACACTTGATCGGTCGGCGCGCCGAGGCCCAATGTCGGCTCGGGCTGGAAGGTCTGGACGATCTCGCCAAGCTGATTTTCCGTGGCCGCTTGCGCCGAGTATTTCCAGCGACAGGCGTTGGTGCAGGTGCCCTGATTGGCATCGCGTTTGTTCATGTAACCCGACAGCAGGCAGCGGCCGGAGTAGGCCATGCACAATGCGCCGTGAACGAACACTTCCAGTTCCATGCCCGGCACCTGTTCGCGGATTTCACCGATTTCTTCCAGCGACAATTCTCGCGACAGGATGATCCGGCTCACACCCTGCTGCTGCCAGAACTCGACGCTCGCCCAGTTCACCGTATTGGCCTGCACCGAGAGGTGAATCGGCATCTGCGGAAAATGCCGACGCACCAGCATGATCAGCCCCGGGTCGGACATGATCAGCGCATCCGGCGCCATCTCGATGACCGGCGCCAGATCCTTGAGGAAGGTCTTCAGCTTGGCGTTGTGCGGCGCGATGTTGACCACCACGTAGAAGCGTTTGCCCTGTGCCTGGGCTTCACCAATGCCCAACGCGAGGTTGGCGTGATCGAACTCGTTGTTGCGCACCCGCAGGCTGTATCGCGGTTGGCCGGCGTAAACCGCGTCGGCACCGTAGGCGAAGGCGTAGCGCATGTTTTTCAAGGTGCCGGCGGGAGCGAGCAGTTCGGGGGCGGCGAGGATCGAGGTCATGGCGGTGTCGGTCGCAAAAGCGCGGCAGGGTAAGTCAGGTGCGGTGAGGGTTTGTTGATCTGGATCTATGCTCCATGAATAAAGATGGCACTCGTGCAGGCCCCGGTTGACTAAGCATCGGGGCGTGCACGACGCCTGACTGACATGGATCGGACATGAACGAAAAAAGCCTTCAATTCAAATCCCTCACCGTGCTGCTGTTTTTGGTCACGGTGGCGTTTATCTGGATCCTCTTGCCGTTCTACGGCGCGGTGTTCTGGGCGGTGATTCTCGGCATTGTGTTTGCGCCGATGCAACGCCGGCTGCAGGCGAAATTCGGCTGGCAGCGCAACCTTACATCCCTGTGCACCTTGGCGATCTGCCTGGTGATCGCGATTCTGCCGGTGATCATTCTCAGTGTGCTGCTGGTGCAGGAAGGCGCGACGGTGTACAAAAACATCGAAAGCGGCGAGCTGGATATTGCTGCGTATCTGGCGCAATTCAAGCACAGCCTGCCGCCGTACTTTCAGCACTTGCTCGATCGTTTCGGCATGGGCGAACTCAATGCGCTGCGCGAGAAAATCGTCAAAATGGCGATGCAGGGCAGTCAGGTGCTGGCCAGTCAGGCGTTCAGTTTTGGTCAGGGTACGTTCGAGTTCGTGGTGAGTTTTTTCATCATGCTGTATCTGCTGTTTTTCTTTCTGCGCGATGGCGCCGAACTGGCGCGCAAAGTGCGCACCGCCGTACCGCTGGAGGAGAATCACAAGCGCCGCTTGCAGCTAAAATTCAACCGGGTGGTGCGCGCGACGGTGAAGGGCAATCTGGTGGTTGCCGTGACTCAAGGCGCGCTGGGCGGAGCGATTTTCTGGTTTCTCGACATCCCCAGCGCGTTGCTGTGGGCGGTGTTGATGGCGTTTCTGTCGTTGCTGCCAGCGGTCGGCGCGGGGATTGTCTGGGCGCCGGTGGCGGCGTATTTCCTGCTCAGCGGCATGATCTGGCAGGGCGTGGTGCTGGGGCTGTTCGGGGTATTTGTGATCGGTTTGGTGGACAACGTGTTGCGGCCGATTCTGGTGGGCAAGGACACCAAAATGCCCGATTACATGATTCTGATCTCGACCCTTGGCGGTCTGGCGGTATTCGGTCTGAATGGCTTTGTGATCGGGCCGTTGATCGCGGCGCTGTTCATGTCGAGCTGGGCACTGTTCGCCGAAACCAAGCCCAAAGTGCAGTTGCCTTAAGCGTTGAACGGCTGGCTGATGAGCTTCTGAGACAACGCTTGCGCAGCGGGTAACGAGGTGAGCGGGCCGCTGATGGGCTCGCCATCACGCATCAGATACCAGCAGGCGAGCAGGCCCGAGGCTCTGAGCGAGGCGGGAACGGCGCTGCCGATAACGGACATGATTTGAACCTGAGCCATGACGGGTACCTCCATCTATCAATGGAGCTACCTTAGAGATTCGCGGGTTCTACGGACAATCAACGCTTTCGATAGTGGTCATTGACGCCGTTGAGGGCGGGCTCAATCGACCACTTGGTCGAGCATGTGCATGACTTCGCGCTCGTTGAGCAGACCTTTGTCCACAAGGTTTTCCGCCAGCAGCGAAAGGAATTTCGCGCAGCGATGGCCTTCCAGGTGCTTGAGTTCGGTCAGCGCGCCGTACACCTTGCTGGAGGTGCACAGGCCGACAATGCGGTGCGGGTTTTGTGTTGGCATACCGTCGTCCTTGTTGTTATCAACCTGTTGTTTACGGACGGATTCAGATTGCGGTTCCGTCATGACAAATAAATGACCGTTTTATGGAAAAGACCATAACGGTCAATCAATCATGCCGACTTTAGCCGGTGAAACTGTCCTCACAGCGACCTTGGCGAGATTTTTTCAGACGCTGGCCGACCAACGGTCATAAAAAAGCCCCGCTATAAAAGCGGGGCTTTGTGTTTCGGTTACCAGCGTGGACCGCCGTAGTAGTGCGGGCGACCGTAGTAGCCACGCGGCGGACCGTAATACACCGGCGCCGGTTGCACGTAGACCGGTTGCTGCACATACACCGGCGCTGGCTGATAGTAGACCGGTGGCGGTGGCTGCTGCACATAAACCGGTGGTGGCGGAGCGGCATACACCGGCGCCTGCTGCACATAAACCGGGCGATCCTGATTGATCAGTGCCGAGCCGATGATGGCCGAACCAACGATCGCGCCAAACACCGCCGGGCCTTGCCAGTAATTGCCGCCGTGGGCTTCTGCTTGCCCTGCGACAGCGAATGCACCGATCAGCAGGGCCACGAGAGGGAGTTTACGAATCATGATAAATCCTCGGTTCTTCGACCCGGCGGCAGGGCCTGCACCAGGCCCACAGTTGTCGCGGGGATACTTCTAAGACAGCGAAATTCTGAAAATCAGCACAGCCGCTGGGTAAATTTTGTGTAAGGTCTGTACCGGCTTCTTTACCGGTCCGGGCAAGGGCCACAGAACCCGTTTAAAACAGGCCTCTATGATCGTTCAGAACCCGATGGGCTGGCTAATCCCGTTTATCCGAAAGTGCGTTTGAAGGAGAAGTTTCATGCAGATGAACCCGAACAAAGACACCCAGCTGTGCATGTCCCTGTCGGGGCGGCCAGGCAATTTCGGTCTGCGTTTTCATAACCATTTGTATGAGCAGTTGGGCCTGAATTTCTATTACAAGGCGTTCAGCAGCCAGGACCTGACTGGCGCGGTCGGTGGTATTCGTGCCTTGGGTATTCGCGGTTGCGGCGTGTCGATGCCGTTCAAGGAAGCGTGCATTGCGCTGGTCGATGAGCTGGATGCGTCCGCTGCGGCGATTCAGTCGATCAACACCATCGTCAACACCGACGGCCATCTCAAGGCTTACAACACCGATTACCTTGCCATCGAGCAATTGCTGAAGACCCACGCGGTGCCCAAGGACTTGACCTTCGCCTTGCGTGGCAGTGGTGGCATGGCCAAAGCGGTGGCCAGTGCCTTGCGTGATGGCGGATACAAAAACGGTTTGATCGTTGCCCGCAACGAGCGCGCCGGACGTGCGCTGGCGGACTCGCTGGGTTATCGCTGGCAGGCTGAGCTGGGTGATGAGCGCCCGCAGATGCTGATCAACGTGACGCCGGTGGGCATGGACGGCGGGCCGGAGGCGGGGCAACTGGCGTTTGCGCCTGAAGTGATCAAGGCGACGGATACCGTGTTTGATGTGGTGGCGATTCCGTCGGAAACGCCGTTGATCGTGCGTGGTCGGGCCGAAGGTAAAAAGGTCATTACCGGGCTTGAGGTGATTGCGATTCAGGCGCTGGAGCAGTTTGTGTTGTACACCGGCGTGCGCCCGAATGAGGCGCAGTTTGCGGCGGCGGTGGCGTTTGCCCGGAGCTGATCAGCGAATTGTGTAAGAGCCTTACCGGACCCATCGCGAGCAGGCTCACTCCTACAGTTGGAATGCGTTCACCCTGTAGGAGTGAGCCTGCTCGCGATGGCCTCACAACGGATTCAGATCAGAACCTGCCTATACTGCCTCCCCAGCAAGCACAGACTTGCCCACCACAAAAACCGTGACCGAGGCTCCCCATGCACCCACCCATTCTCAACCTGCATCAGGTCGAACTCGAGCCCCTGCCCGAAGCCTTGGCCCCGGAAGGTGAAACCGCCGGCCGCTATCAGCAGCGCATGGCCCGTATCGGCCAGCAATTGGGTTCGCAAAAACTCGGTTATCGGCTGTACGCCTTGCCGCCGGGCATGCGCGGCAGTCCGTTTCACAGCCATCGGGTCAACGAAGAGATGTTTTACGTCGTGGCCGGGGAGGGCGAGGTGCGTCTCGGCGCCGAGCGCTTTCCGATCCGCGAGGGCGATGTGATCGCCTGTCCGCCGGGTGGGCCTGAGAAGGCGCATCAGATCATCAATACCAGTCAGGCGGAACTGCGTTATCTGGCGGTGAGCACCCAGCAGCAGCCGGAAATCTGCGAATACCCGGATTCGAACAAATACGTGGTGATGGATAACTTCAACGTCGATGCCGAGGGCAATGCCTCAGGTTTTGTGGCGGTGGCGCGGCAGGCGGATGGTGTGGACTACTGGGACGGTGAATAACACGCAGATCCCTTGTAGGAGTGAGCCTGCTCGCGATAGCGGTGTGTCATCCAAAAATGATGTGACTGACACACCGCTATCGCGAGCAGGCTCACTCCTACATTGGTTTTGTGTGGTTATTCGAGTCGGGCCAGGCGTTCTTCCAGCGCGGCAATCCGCGCTTCGAGCTCTTCGATACGCTCAACCGAAACGCCACTGCTGGCACCGCGTTCCTGCGGATTCTGCCGCGCCGCCATGATCACCTCGATATCCGCCGGATCACCCAGCGCATGGGTGTAACGATCTTCGCGCTGCCCGGCCTGACGTGGAATCAGTACCGCCAACCCTCGCGCAATCAAGCGCTCCAGCTGATGCACCACCTGCTCGGCATCTTCGAAATCGTGCATGCGGCCGCTGCGGGTCAGCAGTTCGTTGACGGTTTGCGGGCCGCGCAGAAACATCAAACCACTGAGAATCACTTGCGCTGGTACCAGTTCCAGTGCCTTGTCGACCTTGTGCTCCCAGCGGTCGGCACGACTGCCCATCACCAGTTTGGCGAAACCGCGCCCTTCGAGCGCGCGCAAACTCTGGCCGACCTGACCCTGAGTCAGGTTCATCACCGGTTCGCGGCTGGTTTTCTGATTGCATGCCGTGACCAACGCGTTGAGCGTCAGCGGATAGGTTTCAGGGCTGGTCGCCTGTTTCTCGATCAACGAGCCGAGGATGCGGATTTCCGTGGCATTGAGCCGTGGCTCGTCGAAGGTGGATTCTGGTTCTGTGGTCATCGCGCGTTCCCTCTGCAGTCGAAGGCGCCTAGCCTAATCCTTGCCAAACAAAAGGCAAGCCGTGTGGTCATCAAGCATGGCTATAATCGCCTCCTTGTTCCACCCAGCCACCACACGAGACTGCCATGACCATTTCCCTGTACGCCGCATCCGTCCCGGTTTTTCAACAAATGCTCAACGCGCTGAGCGATGTACTGAAAAAGGCTGAAGCCCACGCCACCGAGAAAAACATCGACCCGAACGCCTTCCTGCAGGCGCGTCTGTATCCAGACATGTTCCCGCTGATTCGCCAGGTACAGATCGCCGTGGACTTCGCCAAAGGCGTTTCCTCGCGTCTGGCTGAAGTCGAAGTGCCGAAGTACGACGATACCGAAACCACCTTCGCCGAGCTTCAAGCCTTGATCGCCAAGGTTCTGGCCTACATCGGCGAGATCAAGCCAGAGCAGATCGATGGCAAGGAAGGCATCGAAATCGTCACCCGTCCGGGCACGCCGAAAGAGAAGCGCTTCAGTGGTCAGGCTTACCTGCTGACCTACGGTCTGCCGCAGTTCTTCTTCCACGTCACCACCACTTATGCGCTGCTGCGTCATAACGGGGTTGAAGTGGGCAAGCGTGATTACATGGGCGCGTTCTGAGTTTTAAGAGCCCCTCATCGTAGCCCTCTCCCGGAGGGAGAGGGGACTGATCGCGTTGTTTGTTCGAGATACGCCGACCTGATCTATCGAGTCGAACTCAGGTTTTGAACAGCACGCAAATCCGCTCCCTTCCCCCTCGCCCCCTTGGGGGAGAGGGTTGGGGTGAGGGGGAAAAGATCTCAGCCACAAAAAAGCCCGCCAAGGTTCACACCATGGCGGGCTTTTCATTTTTCATTGTGGGAGCGAGCCTGCTCGCGAGTGCAGTGTGTCAGGCAACATCAATGTCGATTGACCCGCCCCCTTCGCGAGCAGGCTCACTCCCACAGGGTAAGGCGGTTACGCGGTACGTTGGGCTTTCGCTTCTTCACCCAGGCACGCCGCAGCGGTGAACAACACGTCAGTCGACGAGTTCAGCGCGGTCTCGGCGGAATCCTGCAACACGCCAATGATGAAACCGACCGCCACCACCTGCATGGCGATCTCGCTCGGAATACCAAACAGGCTGCACGCCAAGGGAATCAACAGCAACGAACCACCCGCCACACCCGAAGCGCCACACGCGCAAATCGCAGCCACAACGCTGAGCAGAATCGCCGTAGGAATATCCACGGCAATGCCCAGTGTATGCACGGCCGCCAGGGTCAACACAGTAATGGTGATCGCCGCACCGGCCATGTTGATGGTCGCGCCCAGCGGGATCGACACCGAATAGGTGTCTTCATGCAGGCCCAGACGCTTGCTCAACTCCAGGTTGACCGGAATGTTCGCCGCCGAGCTGCGGGTGAAGAACGCGGTGATGCCGCTTTCACGCAGGCACTTGAGGGTCAGCGGGTACGGATTGCGACGCAGCTTCCAGAACACGATCAGCGGGTTCATCACCAGCGCGACGAACAACATGCAGCCGAGCAGCACGGCCAGCAGGTGCGCATAACCGATCAGCGCGCCGAAACCGGACGTGGCCAGCGTCGAGGCCACCAGACCGAAAATGCCCAGCGGCGCGAAGCGGATCACCACACGCACGATCAGGGTCACGCCGTTGGACAGATCACCGAGCACTTCGCGGGTAGTGTCACCGGCATGGCGAATCGCAACGCCCATGCCGATTGCCCAGGCCAGAATACCGATGAAGTTGGCGTTGATCAGCGCATTCACCGGGTTATCCACGACGCTCAGCAACAGGCTCTGCAACACTTCTGCAATGCCACCCGGCGCGGTCACCGCGACGTTTTCGGTGGACAGCACCAGATGCGACGGGAATGCCATGCTGGCAATCACGGCCACCACGGCTGCGGCGAAGGTGCCCAGCAGATAGAGGAACAGAATCGGACGGATGTGGGTTTCCTGGCCGTGCTTGTGGTTGGCAATCGACGCCATTACCAACACGAACACCAGAATCGGCGCGACGGCTTTCAACGCCGACACGAACACTTTGCCGATGAACGCGGTGTCTTTTGCCACTTGCGGGGCAAACATCGCCAAGGCAATACCGGCGATCAGGCCGATCAGGATCTGTGCGACCAGGCTCAGGTTCTTCAGGCGTTGCAATAGAGAAGGGGATGAAGCAGTCATAACGGCATCTCTGATTTTTTATAGGGTGCGAGGTAGCGTGAAGGCGGTGGATATTCGGGGGCAGACCACCGTCACGCACCGAAAGTTTGATGCGACTTCAACGCCACTAAACCGGTCGTTGAATAGGCTGTACGTTTTTAAGGGCGCGGACTTTATCACAGCGTAGGCCTTATCCTTCAGACCTGTGACGATCTGCCACCGGATCAGGCAACAAAGTCGGCAGGTTTGTGCAAGTCAGTGCGGACACACTCTGTTAAGATTCCTCATCCTTATTTTCAAGTTCTGCCAGCGGGCCTCCGGGTCAACGCTGGTGTCGTCGTTTTGCTGGAGTTGCGCATGCTGTTGCCCATTCTTCTGTTGTCTGCCGCCGGCTTCACGGTGCTGACCACGGAATTCGTCATTGTCGGCCTGTTGCCGGCGATTGCCCGAGACCTTGAAGTCACCATCCCGCAGGCCGGGTTGCTGGTGACTCTTTTCGCTTTCACCGTGGCCATGTTCGGGCCTTTCCTGACCGCCTATTTCGCCCGCTTCGAGCGGCGCAAGCTGTTTATCAGCATCCTGATCATGTTCGGTCTGGCCAATACCGTGGCGGCGCTGGCGCCGAACATCTGGGTGATGGCGATTGCCAGGTTGATCCCAGCGCTGGGTCTGCCGGTGTTCTGGGCCTTGGCCAGTGAGACGGCCGTGGACATTGTCGGCCCGGACTTTGCCGGTCGTGCGATCGCCAAGATCGGCTTCGGCATTGTCTGCGCCACGGTGTTCGGCATCCCGGTCGGCACTCTGATTTCCGATGCGTTCGGCTGGCGCAGTGCCTTTGGCATTCTGGCGGTGATCGCCTTTGCCAAAGCCTTGTTGCTGTTTGTTTACCTGCCGAAAACCAGTTTGCATCAGCATCAGGTCAGCTTCCGTTCGCAGTTCAAGATCCTGCGCAGCCCGTTGATGATCGGCCATATCGTCCTGTCGATTTTGGTGTTCAGCGGCATGTTTACCGCTTACACGTATCTGGCCGACATCCTTGAGCGCCTCGCCGGCTTCAACGGCACTGTGGTGGGTTGGTGCCTGATGGCCTTCGGCGCGGTCGGGCTGATCGGTAACTCGCTGGGCGGCCGTGCGGTGGATCGCCATCCGCTGGGGGCGTCGGTGTTGTTCTGTGCGTTCATGATTTCCGGCATGGTCTCGCTGGTGCCGAATATTCACTCACCGCTGGGGCTTGCAGTGGCGATGGGAATCTGGGGCATCACCCAGGCCGCGTTGTTCCTGGTCAGCCATGTGCGCCTGATGAAAGCCGCGCCAGAAGCGCCGGCCTTTGCCGCGTCGCTGAACATCGCCGGGGCCAATCTGGGCATCGGTCTGGGCGCTATCGTCGGAGGCCGGGTCATCGACAGCGCGGGTCTGGGCTTCCTTGGCTTTGCCGCCGCCGGTTTCATCTTGCTCTCGGTGTTCCTCGCCATGGTGCTGATGACGCTCAAACCGCGCGAAATGTGCGCTGAGGCCTCATAACGCAGTAAACAGCTCGCGTCGGGCACCTTCGGTAATCGCAACGATGCCGGGGTGCTTGACCTTGCGTTCCACCGAAATGGCATAGAACGACTCGGTCACCGCGTCGGTCTGGCCTATCAGTTCGACGCCGTACTGGCGCTTCACTTCATCGGCAATCACGCTCGGGCCGATAAAAATCCCGCTGCCGGATTGGCCGAAGGCCTGCATCAAGGCACTGTCATCAAACTCGCCGACGATTTGCGGCTGGATCTGCTGCTCGGCAAACCAGCGCTGCAAGCGGCTGCGCACCACGGTTTCCGCGCCGGGAATCAACAGTGGCGCGCCATGTAGACTGCGCGGGAAATCCTGACCGTATTTTGCTGCCAGTTCCGGGGTGGCGAAAAAGCTGATTCCACACTCACCGAGCTTCTGGCTGTAGCCCTTGATATCGAGGTGCGAGGGCATCGGGCTGTCGGAGATCACCAGGTCCAGGCGCTGGATGGCCAGATCGGCGAGCAAGCGTTCGAGCTTGTCTTCGCGGCAGGTGATGCGCAGGGGTTCATTCAATTCCATGGTCGGCGCAATCAGGCGATAGACGATGGACTTCGGCACCACATCCGCCACGCCGACGCGAAAGAGTATCTGCTGTTCGTTGGGTTGTGCACGCAGCATCAGTTCCAGTTCGCCGCCGAGCTGGAACATCTGCTCGGCGTAGGGCAGGGCTTGTCGCCCGGCTTCGGTCAATTCGAGTTGCCGGCCGACTCGTCTGAATAGCTCGATGCCGTAGGTCTGTTCGAGCAGCGATATTTGCCCGCTGATGGTCTGGGGCGTCAGGTTCAGCTGCTCGCACGCGCGAACGATGCTGCCAGTCTTCGCCACGACCCAGAAGTAATGCAGTTGTCGGTAGTTGAGCATGAGTGTCGTCACTTCGTGAAAACCGAAGTATAGCCGCTAAAAATACGAATTTTCCTGAAGTGTTCATCTCCCTAGAATGCCCAGCCATCGACGGCCGGTCTGTGAGCCTGTCTGTTCATTCGAAGGAAACCTTATGAAATACACAATCCCTGCGCTGATGTTTACGTCTTTACTGCTTCTGGCCGGTTGCGATCAGGCCGAGAAAAGCGCTCAGCAACTGATGGGCAAAGCGGCCGAAAGCGCCAAGCAGGCGATCGACGACACCCATAAAGCCGCCGAGCAAGCGCTGAGCGATGCCACTGGCGGACTGATCGAGAAAAAAGAAACACCGGAAAAAGATGCGGAACAATCCGAATCTTCCTCCAAGACCATCTAATTCGTCTTACACAGAGTCAGGACTGACCCATGGAATATCTGTTACAGCTCGCCGCCAGCCCCACCGCCTGGGTTGCTTTGGCCACATTGGTGGTGATGGAAATCGTGCTCGGCATCGATAACCTGATCTTTATCTCGATCCTGACCAACAAGTTGCCCAAGCAATACCAGCAGAAAGCGCGCCGGATCGGTATCGGCATGGCGTTGATCCTGCGTCTGGCGCTGTTAAGCACTATCGCCTTCATCGTGCAACTGACTGCGCCGGTGATCGAGATTCTGGGCCAGGCGTTCTCCTGGAAGGACATGATCCTGATTGCCGGCGGTCTGTTCCTGGTCTGGAAAGCCACGACCGAGATCCATCACAGCATGGACCCGGCACCGGAAGATCCGAAGTCGGCGACCTCGACGGTCACCTTGGGTTTTGCCGCTGCCATCGGCCAGATCCTGATGCTCGACATGGTGTTCTCGATCGACAGCATCATTACTGCGGTCGGCATGACTGAACACTTGCCGATCATGATCATCGCGGTGGTGGTGTCGGTGCTGGTGATGCTGTTTGCTGCTGAGCCGCTGGCCAAGTTCATCAACGACAACCCGACGGTGGTGATGCTGGCCCTGGGCTTCCTGATCATGATCGGTATGACCTTGATCGCAGAAGGCTTCGGCGCCCACGTACCGAAAGGTTATGTGTATGCGGCGATGGCGTTCTCGGCTTCGATTGAAGTGCTGAACATGATGTCGCGCCGGGCCAGGCAGAAGAAATTGGCTGAGCAGGTGTAACCGCTGAAAGTGAAAAGCCGCCTGAACTCTTTGAGGTCAGGCGGCTTTTTTTCGATTCGAGATTTTCAGTGTGGATAAGAGCCAGCCCCTCACCCCAGTCCTCTCCCGAAGGAGAGGGAGCCGATTTGTGGAGTGTTTTAGTCTTTAGTTCGGCTCGATATTTCAGGTCGGTGTAACTCGAGAAAACAACTCGATCAGTCCCCTCTCCCTCGGGGAGAGGGCTAGGGTGAGGGGCTTTTGACTTTGCTGTTCAATTTCAATGTGCGGCCGCGTGACGCACTCGGTGCTCCTCGGTTTTCTCAACCGCAGCAGGCTGAGCCGGATGGTGATGATGGCGTCGCGAAATCCGCAACACACCCCACAACATGGCAGCAGCCACCGCCAGCCAGCCGGCAATCAACATCACAATCGTCATGGTCAGGCTCATCAGTGCCTCCTCTTCGCCCTGCATCGGGCGCCCACTTTTCAATTCGCTCTGTTTCAGTGACAGTCTAGACAATGGGGTGTTTCAGACTATTGACCAAAGGTCGGTGGTGACCAATCAGTTTGCTCTATGCAAGCGATGTGTCTGCCGCTTAAGGCTATACCGCAGACTGGCGCGGCCCTATGATCGCAAGCGTTGCCGGAACACGATGACCGGCGTCTGAACAGAGAGTGATGATGGTGCAGGTATTTTCTCGAATTCGTGCGGCGCTGCTGGTGGCGGGTTGCGCGGCCATGTTGGCCGGGTGTGCAGGCAGTGTCGCGCCTGAGGTCAAGCGTCTGCCGGAGCGAGTCGAACTCAGCGGCACGTTCTATCGCGGCGAAGCCAATCAGAGTGGGCCGCAAGTGCTGGCCAGTCTGTTGTCGCAGCAGGGCATCGTGATCACTCCGGGGCTTTTGGAAAAACCACTGCATCTGCCGGGTGCCGAAGACAAATTGCAGCAGAACCTGCAGAACCTGGCCCGTGAGTACGGCATGGTGGTGTATCCGCTGGACAGCAACCTGCCGGCGTTGTTGACTCAAGTGGCAGCGGGTTATCCGGTGATGGTGCGCTTCAGTGAGGGGGCGGCGTTCTGGGCCGAGCCGCGTTACGCGATCTTGTCCGGTTATGACCGCAACAAACAGAAGGTACTGCTGCGCGCCGGCATGAACCGCCGCGAATTGATGAGTTTCAGTTCCTTTGAGTCGGCGCTGGAAAAGTCCGGTGGATGGGCGATTCTGATTCAAAAACCGTCGCAGATCCCAGCCGCGGTTGATCGTCAGCGCTGGCTCAAAGCGGCCGATGAGTTGGCGCAGGCCGGTCAGGAAAACGAAGCGGCGCAGGCGCGCAAGGCGTTGGCCGCACACTGAATTTTCCGTTCGTCATCTGCCGGGCACGACGACGCCCGGCAAGCCTCCTACTTATACATCCCGTGTTTTTGCGGGTGAATCAGGAGGCGATATGAAAGATTCCCCAACAGCGACAGGCCCACATTCCTCCGAGCATTCCTCGGGAGATGATTTGGGGTTCGATCCGGACTCGCCCGATCTTGATGATCCGCAGGTCGATCCTGTCGGCCCCGCCAAGGCGCCTCTCGACGTCGAGCCCGGCGAGGATGCCAAGAAGCCGGCCAAGCCTTATGACCCGTTAGCCAATCTGAAACCTTGATGTGAGGTGCGTATGAGTACCGATTCAAGCTTCGATGACCAAAAACCTGACAGTGTGCCGACGACGCCAGAGCCGGAGATTGATCCGGTGCTGGACCCGGACAGCCCGCTGCGCGACCCGATGGCCCGGCCCAATATCACGACGCCGGAACCTTCACGGGATCCGAGTGCGGGGGATGGCATTCCCGATGATGATCAGATGCCGTTGCCCAATGACTGAGAGGCAGCAGATGAAAAAAAGCCCCGAGGATTCGGGGCTTTTTCTTGTGCGGTGGCTTACTTGGACGCTTCGACCACGCCGCTCTGGCGATTCTTGAGGTTTTTCTCGGCCTTGTACTGCTGAGCCACCGCCGGAACGCTGGCGCTGCGCCCGGTTTCTACCCAGCTGCGAATACGGCTGGCATCGGCAAAGTGGGTGTACTTGCCGAACGCGTCGAGAATGACCAGTGCGACGGGACGGTTGCCCATCTTGGTCACCAGTACCAGGCAGTGACCGGCGGGATTGGTGAAGCCGGTCTTGGTGATCTTGATGTCCCAGTCGGCCTTGTTGACCAAGTGATCGGTATTGCGGAAACCCAGGGTGTAATTGGGTTTGCGGAAAGACACGGTCTTTTCTTTGGTGGTGGTGAGTTCGCTGAGAATCGGGTACTTGCTCGCCGCGACCAGCAACTTGCTCAGGTCGCGGGCGGTGGAGACGTTGCGCTCGGACAAACCCGTTGGCTCGACATAGTGCGTGTTGGTCATGCCCAGCGCTTTGGCCTTGGCGTTCATGGCCGCGATAAAGGCTGCATAGCCACCCGGGTAGTGGTGTGCCAGGCTGGCAGCGGCACGGTTTTCCGAGGACATCAGGGCAATCAGCAGCATCTCGCGGCGCGGCAGTTCACTCTTCAGTTTGACTCGGGAGAACACACCTTTCATTTCCGGCGTGTTGCTGATATCGACATTGATCCATTCGTCCATGTTTTGCCGGGCTTCAACCACGACCAAACCGGTCATCAACTTACTGACAGAAGCGATCGGCACGATCACGTCAGGGTTGCTGGAGTAGATGACTTTGTTGGTCTGCATATCCATGAGCAGGGCACTGCCGGAAGCGATCTTCAGGGTCGAAGCATCACGAGGGGCAGCGGTGGTTTCCGCAGCGTTGATCGTTGGCGTGATGAATGTGCCTGTAAAAGCAAAAAACAGGCTCAGAATCGAAAGACGAATTTTCACGCGGGCGAACTCATAAAGGTTGGATATTCCGTTAGTTTGTAACGGGTTATTTCTTCAAAGCGTCGCATTCTAGGAGTATGGCTGAAGATCTGTCGATGGTTGTTTGAACGACCTGAAAATCTCGTGAAAAGGCCTGTAAAAAGAGGGGTTTCCGGCGAACGGTTACAGTTTTTTCTCAGGCATGAAAAAACCCGCACGAGGCGGGTTTTTCTATCGCTGAAAACGACGACTCAGCGTGCAGGGTTTCTGCGGCGTAAAGGGTGTTTTTTTCAGCAGGCAGGCTTACGTCCAGGGAAGCCCTTTCAGCATGAATCTCGGATTACTGGAACCGATTCTCCTGGCAGTAACGCGGATCGTCAGATGAGTATAGAGATGCCCGTTGATGTCATTTGGGCTGGTGATCTCGCTTGAAATCCTTCCATGGATAATTTCACCTCCATCGGTTTTGAATTCGAAAACTCTTTTATCGGGCAACACACCGACAAAGGCCCCGGTAAAAACTTCATCATCCTCTTTGATATTGTCTCTACTCAGCCGCGCTTTGCTGCGGCGAACCTGCTCTACGTCTGAAAACAGGAAGCTGCGAGTGTTGGTCGTAAGCGCGCATGAAGCATCGTTCTCGGCTAACTCGTTGAGGAAGTCTGAAACGGCTGCGATCGCTCTGTCGGCCAAACGGGAGACCGGCTCAGATAATTCTTCGTCGCTTTTTGTCGTGGCCTCGAGCAGTTCGGCCAGAATATCGATAGCTTGGGATACCGGTGTGGTGCCCTCTATATCAAGCTGCCTATCAGCCGGTATTTCTTCGAGTTCGAATCCAAAAGAGCCGCGAGCTGGTCCGGTGATCAAAAGCTGGTTGCTTAGTCGGTTGGGGATAGGCCCTTTGTCTGCGAGCGTTCCCGAAACCGATGCTGCAATCGCGGTTATTGCGACGCTGAATGCCCGAGTTGCTGTCGCACCAAATTCAGCCAGCACACCATGCGTTCCCCATACAGGAACGCCGCGGTAGGTCAGTCTGGCCCTGGCAGGTCGATAGGCGTGCTGACCATTATCGTCAAGAAACGCGCGAGCCTGATCGATTTTTGCTTGTATCGACATCAGGGTAAGTTTACTGATGCCAGGAGTGGCAGCTTGTTTTACAAGGAAGCCGAGCTCCGCAGCTTTATGGGCGTACTCAGATCTGTTCATGTTCAAGCTCCTGCCGACGTACCACAAGCAAGCTTTCGGCATCTGCATCCTGATCAGGAGAAAGGTCGACTTTCAAAAAGCCCTTCCATTGTCCGGTGCGCCGGTGTGACCACATGCTGTACCAGTAAGTGGTCATCGCCACCAGGGATTCGGCTGGATCGCTCAACGATTGGATGTAGAAGTCGATCTTGAATTCTTTCTTCAGATTAGCCCGATCGCCGCCAAGAAGATTGATTTCATGATCGCCGAGCGCATCGAAAAACGCATCACCTGCTGGCGTGAACGTCACAACATCAATGTCTCGCGGAGGGCGATGTTCGAGCATCTCGATATCTTCAGTGAAACTTCCATCCAGCCACTGAAAACCCCTGTCGATACCCATTTTATGCAGTTCTGCTCGATGAGCGAGATATCCTGAAAAATATCACATCGCTCAGGGCTGGTCGCAAATCTCGAGACGACTTGCCCAAGACTAACCTCATAAGGCGCTCGATCAAACCCCGCGGGTTTATCCTCGTTTATAGGGGGGATTACCCCTTCGGCATTCCATTCAGGTATCAATCCAGCCTCCATGCGTTCCGTTGTCTTGACCTAGTCGGCGGACTGAGGGGGCCAATCGCGCCAAGTGTTATGTGGGGTGCCAAAAAGTCAGTACATGCGCGTCACCATACGCTTGGTTGCCAGTCCCTCGCATTTTAGAAATGCTTCAGCGTGTTAGCGGAAGTGCCTTTGGAGGATTAATGTAGCTCCTCCAGGGGGGGGAGCTTTTTTGGGGGGCTGTTAATAGAAAAAGAGGCGGATTTTTCTTTGGCATGAAAAACCCCGCACTGGGCGGGGTTCTGGTGCAGCGGTAAAACCGCTTCAGGCGTGCAGGGTTTCTGCCGCGTAGAGGGTATTTTCCAGCAGGCAAGCACGAGTCATCGGGCCGACACCGCCCGGTACCGGCGTGATCCAGCCGGCGCGGGGCAGGGCGGTTTCGTAGACAACGTCACCGACCAGTTTGCCGTCGTCCTGCCGGTTGATGCCGACGTCGATCACAATCGCGCCTTCCTTGATCCACTCGCCCTTGACCAGGCCCGGTTTGCCGGCGGCCACCACCACCAGATCAGCACGACCAACGTGGCCGGCCAGATCCTTGGTGAAGCGGTGAGTCACGGTCACGGTGCAACCGGCCAGCAACAGTTCCATCGCCATTGGGCGACCGACAATGTTGGACGCGCCGACAACCACTGCGTCCATGCCATAAAGATCAGCACCTGTGCTTTCCAGCAAGGTCATGATGCCTTTAGGCGTGCACGGGCGCAGCAGCGGAATGCGCTGGGCCAGACGGCCGACGTTATAAGGGTGGAAACCGTCGACGTCTTTGTCCGGGCGAATGCGTTCCAGCAGTTTGGAGGCGTCCAGGTGCTCGGGCAGCGGCAATTGAAGCAGGATGCCGTCGATAGCAGGGTCGTCGTTGAGGCGATCGATCAGATCGGTCAACGCGTCTTGCGTGGTTTCAGAGGGCAGGTCGTAGGCTTGAGAGAGGAAGCCAACCTCTTCACAGTCTTTACGCTTGTGCGAGACATAAACCTGAGAGGCAGGATCGCTGCCGACCAGGATCACCGCGAGGCCGGGAGTGCGCAGGCCTTGCTGGCGACGCTCGGCAACTCGTTGGGCGATCTGCTGGCGCAGGCTGGCGGCGATCGATTTGCCGTCGATTAGTTGTGCAGTCATTGCGCGTGATTAACCATCGAGAGGGGAAAAAATGAGAACGCATTCTCGCATGTCGAGCGGTGAGGGCAAAGGCGCTTGGTCAGCAAATTCCTCTAACTCCTTTAATTAAATGAATTTTTTTCAAAAAGGATTTGACGACCTTCGGAGCGCTCTATACTATTCGTCGCACTTGTCGGGCACAGCCTAGCACTGGTTAAGAAGGTGAAGCGGAATCAAGGTTCTGCAACACTGGAAAGCACTTAGTTTGTAGTCCTTTAAGAGTACAGATTAATAAGGCGCCCGTAGCTCAGCTGGATAGAGCATCCGCCTTCTAAGCGGATGGTCGCAGGTTCGAGTCCTGCCGGGTGCGCCATTAGGCAGCTTTGGCACAAGTAGCGCGATATGGTGGGCGTAGCTCAGTTGGTAGAGCACGGGATTGTGACTCCCGTTGTCGT
>NZ_CDROCK010000060.1:0-43030 GCF_977020205.1 Pseudomonas sp. AIG
GGGAGGGGGGGGACGGGGGGGGGGCTGGGGGGGGGGGGGGGGGTGGGGGGGGGGGAGGTGGGGGGGGGGGGGGGGGGGGGGGGGTGGGGGGATGGGGTCACGAAAAGGTCTACAAGAATGTGATCAATTTTGATTACACCATGTTCCGTATAGTTTGATGCCAGCACTGATCGTGCTATTGGCTTTTCCACTGTTTGACGAGGCTCGCAGTACTGAACTCCGGCGAATCGTCAATAGTGACTTTACCAACGGCGTTTATGATAAACGGCTCGCAAGGAAGCTTAACGCGCACATAATGGATGCTACGCAAGACTTTTTCCATGTCCTGTAAATCGACTCGATTCTGCTTATTCATTTGAATGACCTCTAATGTTCGATTTTGAATTTTCCAGTTTAGATCACTAGCGTAGAACTCCAGCCTAAATAGTCAAGATTGAAAATCTGGGTTTTGTAACTTAACAAATGGTTTCAAACACCCAGGCACGGTGTGGGCGTTGATCGGAGTGTTCAAATCGAAGTTTGTATTTCTTAAGTACGCAAGCTGACAATTTGATGAAATTTTTTTAAAAACGAAAAAACGAAAAAACGAAAAAAAAAGCGAAATCAAGGGTTTAACTTGCCAGTCATTCGCTAATATTGTTTGCTGAGTTATGATAAATTGCGATCTAACCGATAGTAATCATTTCAATATTTTACTTGAGGTATAAGGTAATATAGTTGTATTGACAAGCTATCGCGGTTATTTATGAATATTTAATTATTTCATCCATGGTTTTTATTTCTTTTCTACATATATCCTTCGTCGGTTGTTACCGAAATCAGGGCGCTATTATCACGCCAGTTCGTCCTTGCTGCTTCGGGGCCAGTGTTCGTAAACCGCGCAGCCGACTTTGACCTGTGCTCGGCACGTTAGGCCGCCAGCCTCGCGACTACGGCCCAGGGCCTGCTGGCTCTGTTTTCCATCTGATATAAGCCTCCCCTCCTCCACTCATAATGTAGCCCGCTTAGCTGCCTAGCGTACGCTGACGGCAGTCATTATGATTTTGGAAGATCGAGCTCGCTGCTGGTTTCGGGCGTCACTTTGAAATCGACTCAACAGATACCAACTCCAAGTATTTGTATTTTTGCTTCTTCGCTTCGGCCTTTGCCTCCTGCTCAGCTACCAGCTTGCTGAGGCTGCTGGAATCGTGAACGAAGACTTCGACTTCACCGTCATACACCTTCGATACATGTAACGTCACACGAAGCTTGGACGTATGGTAACCAGTAGTTTTCTTCGGGCGTGTGGTTGGGCTTGGAGTTGGTGGGGGCGATGTTGTATCTAATACTGGTGCTGTTGCGTTAGATGTCACCGGATCCACACTGGCTCCGAAGAGTGCCTTTCGCATTTCCTCTTCACTTAATTCAATAGCCATAAATCTACCTTGGAAAGCACTGAAAGCTGTCACGGGTAGAGTGCCCGTCGTACTCGGATTGGTTATGTATGCAGGTGGTAGGTTCGACAGCATGGTTGATACCTGCGGATGCCGATGATAGCACCGGGATTACCGGCCCTGGTTTCCTCGACCACGAAGCTCTATCTCCATCGCCAGCTAGTACGTCGAACCGGCTGGCTTGGAACTGACCGCGCGTAAAAGCATCCTTCGCGCGGTCAGTTAACTCTTCAGATCGCTAAGGCGTGCTGCTCCTCATCGGTACTCGGTAGGGCTGCCTGGCCGCCGAAGTCTTCCTCCTCTTCATCCAAGGATGTGCTACCAGCGGTTGACCATTCCCGTAGCTCTACTACGGCTGGAATCTTCTCCAGGGCATTGGTTGGTTCGATCCCGAGCTCCACCAAGCGCTGCAGAAGTTCTTCGAAGATTTCCTCTTTATGCATGCTCCAGACGAGGCAAAGCAACGCCAAAACGTCCAGCCTGCACGTTCGAGGATACGTTGGCGATTCATGTCTGACTCCCAGCGATCGGAGCCATGGAAGGCGTCTCCATCACACTCGATTCCCAGAAGATTGTCGTTGGCCCCCTCCACGAACATGTCGAGCCTGAATGCCCACTCTTCATATGCGGGTTGACGCGGTATCTGAGCTCAACCGATCTGCTGAATACCTGCTGCTCTAATCCAGACTCGCACAGCTTGATGAGGCCATCGTGGTCGACCTCCTGCTCAGTTGGCGGTTTGATGAAGTACTCGAGGAGGTTCGACGAACATTTTTTCGGGAATGGTAATCAACAGTGACCGGGCGCATTAGGTACATCCCGTCACGCGGACGGCCAACACCGGGAATTTTAATGTTCTGCGTACTGCCATACTGCATTGATCGACGCCAATGGTGCAGCGTTCTTAGCAAAAATGTTGTTCATCCGAATGAGTTGGATCCAACTAGCCTACGCAATCCTGTTGTAGTAGCGTTAAGCCATCCTTGCCCCCCCAAAATCTAAACTCGCTGGGAGGCAGATTTTCCCAAATGTCCGTTCTTCGCGTGTGTCTACAGCTATGCTTGACTCGAAACCAGACCGCGGCGCAATCACTAATAATGATAAGGAAGTCAAATGAGCAATTTGATCTATGGCGTTGAAATTAATGATTTTCTTCTCGATCAGTTTCTAACTGACGGCCCTGGACTACCCGATCAAACGATGATTGATCCCGAGACAGGACTGCGGGATCCGCTAGTGTTGGAACGCATGCTTGGAATAACACGTGCGATGCGGCGAGCTGATGCCGCAAAACATAAGGCTGGAATGCGAATGGTGGACTACCTGAAGCACGCCCCTGGCCGAATGCTTATGTTGATCAGTGACCTTTATTCAACGCAGCAACGCATCACTAAGAAATCGAAAGCTGTCGACGGCTTTAAAAGCTGGGAAATGGTGGTGCTCAGACAAATTGACATCACATGGTTTGATCCTGCAAGCGCAGCGGCTCAACGATTCAAAGAGTTTTCAGAAGAGGATCGCGATGCTCTGGAGGCCATGGCTGAGCCGAGATTGTCTTGGATGCAAGGACTCAAAAAAAGCAGCATTGAAATCAAAGATTTCATGAAGAGCCGCTGGTATTACGAGCAACTGGCCGGCGTGGTCGGGCTTGTTTTGGATAAGCTCGCTCAGTGGGACACGCTGGACAGCGATGAAAGACAGGCCGTCGCAGATGGTGTTTACGCTTGCGCTACACCGTTTGGTTCGAATCTCCTAGGCTTGTTCATCACCCTCCAGCCTGAGCTAATGAGCTTTTACACGGAAATTCTAAAAGATGCCAAGGCATCCAAAGAAAAAGCTCCTGCTGAAGAGTTGGCGACAGAGCCCCTTTCCCCTCTGAGTCTCGATGGCCTCTATAGCGAGCTTTTGCAATTAGCCGAAAAGGCTAAGTCAGATTCGAGCAATCTCCAGTACGCCGAGCAGATTGAGTTACTGATAACCACCAACCTCCCTCGGCTCAAACAAGAGTACTCATTAGGGGAGGATGCGATACGTAAAATCTTGAACGAGTGCATCGAGTTACTGGAATGCATCGGGAGCAGCCTGGCGATCCCAGAATTTAGTGACGAAGAGTTCTTGATTGCCTTTCGATCCGCCTGGCTTGAGTACTTTAACAACCTTCTGCTGGACGAGGTTCCTGAAGCGCTATTGAAGGACTTGACAGTCGAACGTCAGATGAAATCAGAGGACATCAATGTTCGTCTTCGGACAGCCGAAGCGTATCGGAAAACGGTCGAGGCTGATTTGGCCGACCTTAACAGTAGGCTCGATACTGCTAGTTTCCGCGAAAAAAGTGAGTTGCGTAACGGTATCAGTCAGGCGGAAGAGTCTCGGGCGAGAGGCAGAAAGGAGCATCAGGAGGCGGAACAAGATGGCTGCAATTTGCTGTTGCCTCCTGGGTTACTGATCGATTCGCTCCCCGAGGGACACGATGTCGAATTGACTATTGAGTCTTACCATTCAACGGCCAAGGCTGCGCTAAGGGCGTGGACGAACCCATCACATGAAACTGAGTCGCTGATTGATAACGATCCGATCACGTGTTCTGAAGATGATGAGGCAACCGCCTCAGTCCCCCAGGCAATCGTGAGCCCAGAGGCGAGCGAGCCTGAGGCTGAGGCCTCATTGGATCATGAATATGAAGAGTCGCCGGTTAGCATCGCTCACGACCCCATAGAGATGGAGCTTGAGCAACCCGAAGCTCCTCGAAACGATGTAGGCAGCTGTGTTTTTAACGCCGAAGAACCATCGACCGAGGCGGTTGCGGATTTGCCGATCGAAGAGGGAGTAAACGTATCCCAGTTTTTAGGAACCCCTTCGGAGGCCCGCGACAGGCTCGATCATTGTAAGCAGTCGATGAGTGCGATCCCGGCGATTGCAGTGGAGAACATCGCGCTGCTTTGGATTAAACAGGGTCACCTTCCGTTGGCGAGTAAGACATTGGAAGTCGCCAATCGAATGGGGCTTGTGGGTGAGTTGTTATCCCTCCCCTTGGTTCAAGCTGCCTATCAAGGAACGCATGTGTGGCGAGGAGATACCGCAACCGTTACCCGCGTGCAGCTCAGCATGAATCAGCTTTCGTCGGAAGTGATTGAATCCTGGATATATCGACGCCCAGGCGGGCGCGTGGTGCCTTATCTTGTGTTCAGTGCTGCATTCCAACCGACACTGTTCTGCGGAAATATGACGAATGCACCGCGGCTTCTGGCCTCGGTGGCGACAAACTTTGATGGCCCAATTGTTCGTCTCATTGAAGAAGTGGTCGACTTTACCAGTCATAACCTGCGCCTTGATCTGGACACTCTCCGAGATCAGCCGACG
Source organism: Pseudomonas sp. AIG (assembly GCF_977020205.1). NCBI lineage: Bacteria > Pseudomonadati > Pseudomonadota > Gammaproteobacteria > Pseudomonadales > Pseudomonadaceae > Pseudomonas > Pseudomonas sp. AIG. The sequence continues at coordinate 4,794 of NZ_CDROCK010000060.1, forward strand.
AGTAATGACAAGGAGGCGCGCGGGAAATTGGCGGCTCGGATCGTTGAGTGGCACGATCGTATTCAGAATAAACAGACCGGCTGGGCTCCTGCGCGTAAGGCCATGAAGGAATGTCTAGAGCACGAAGAATTTGCTCTTGCCTATCGCAATATCACCAAGGATGACTCATCGGCGCTGAATCAGGTGCGGGCATTCGCTGACAAATACCGCGACCAAGAAGAACAAAGTCGCCTGATGCATGCCGAAATTCTGAAGGTGATGAACGAGAGCACGGCTGCGCCTCAGATTGAGGGCAACGCTAGGAATTGGTTCTTGCGCACGCTTGATGAAGTGGTAGCCATTGCCGACCTTTGGGTCGAGGGACATGCACTCCAAGGGCAACGTAACAGTGAGCTCAGCAAATTCGCGCCGCGCTTTTTGACGATGGTCACCACAGCGTTGAATCACATAGCGGAACGCATCAATCGCACCGACGACCTGGAGCATTTAGCGGGTCTGCAGATTGTTCAAAACGTGTTGCGCCAAATCTCTCAGACTGCTGAAAGACTAGATGACGCTAACTGGGAAGGTGGTCGCATTACCGGCTGGTTGGCTTGGCCGGCAGAATGGTTGGCGGCATTGAATGCCGATGAAGCCGATCATCAGATGGAGTTACTGTGCTCTTTGCTTGAACACGATATGGATGATTTGGCCCTGGCGGAGCAAGCACTTGAGCGAAAGAATTTTCGTCATGCGCTTCTGCTTACCCTTCATCATCAAGACAGCACCGAGGATAGCGCAGCCGACAAGATCGACGTGATCAAGCGCATGTTTTCCGAAGAGGTCTATTTTTGCAATACCCGCAGCGTCCATATGCGCGGGTTGTTGGACAATGCCAACGTTGCCTCCCTGATTGACGACGAACGTCATTATCAGCTGCGCGGTGAGCTTGAACACCTTCAGGATCAACTTAAGAACCTGAAGATGCTGGACGACCTCTGTGAGATTCATCGCAGTTTGGATGAGCTTGAATCAAGCATTACGGCAAAGTTCACAACCAAGAAAGAAGAGCTGCAGGCGTCGTTGGATGCGCTGATCAGCCAAGCCTTGATCGATCATGGTGTTGACTGGGTTCCCTCCTATTGGCTGCAGCAGATTGATTCGGCGCTTGCCCAGCACGACACCACCGTCGCGGAGGAAATGTTGGAGCATCTGAAACACTCGCTGGAAACCGGAACCTCATTGGCTGACTCCGCAGAATCAAGTACAGAGCTGCTTAAGCAATTCTTGAAACTTGAACCGCAGCTGTATGCGATTTTGAATGCAAATCCCAATCCACGAGAAGTTGTTCGACATCTCGCCGGAGAAGATATCGAGGGGCTCTCACTGGATACCCTGCCAGGGTACTTCAAACACGCGATTGAGGATTTGGTCGGCCTTCGCCGGCGTGTCAAAGCGTTAGATAAGGCGACCTATGAAGAGCTTGTGCATGTCTTGCACGCGTTAGGGTTGGAGGCGGTAACGCCGACGTTCAACAGTACGATGCCGCAGCGCACGGCCTTCTCAACACATAATAAATTTTCCCATTTTGCGATGTCGGTAAAACGCCGAGAAACCGGGCGCGGTATCGTTTTCTTCAATCAAAAATCCGAAGAGCAAGCCGTCAATGTTCTGATGGCGACAGGTGAATGGACAGTCGCTGAGCTACGCGTTTTGCTGAGCGAGCAAACACAATTCCTGCATGACCGCACTGTCCTGATTTCGGGGAAAGAGCTGTCGAACGACGAACGCAATGAGTTGGCATACTTTTCCAAACGAGAGAAGCACACGCTGCTCCATGTAGACCCTGTTCTGCTCGCCATGCTTGCTGGACTCAATGTTCCGGAGACCGCGCGACTCAAGACCTTCCTGCAGCTCAGTTTGCCGTGGACATTCTCCAACCCTTACACAGGCAATCAGATGCAGCCGGCGCCACCGGAAATGCGGTACGGCCGACAAAACGACATCAAGATGCTCACCACCATGCGAAATGGTGCAGCGATGATTTTTGGTGGGCGACAGTTGGGTAAGACAACTTTGCTCAATGAAACTCAACGGCGATTTCACAACCCGGATCAACGCCATCATGCATATCTGCACCAGATGGATGGCAATCTGGATCGTGCCAATCTGTCTGGAGATGAACTCGAGAAGCATCGCAAGTATGTCTGGAAAACCATTTACAACGACGCAGTATCAAGCGGCCTGATAAAAGAGGCTTATGGTCTCGACACCGCAGCGATGGTGGCTGCACTGCAGGAGTATTTCCGTCGGGAGAACTGTGACGCCTTCATGGTGTGTCTCGACGAGATTGATCCGATCCTGGGACTTGATGCGGCTAACGGCTTCCGCATTTTCCGAGAACTGAGCGGTCTGGTTAACAACAGCAACGGTCGATTCAAGGTGGTGATCGCCGGCCTTGAAAACGTTCGTCGATTTGCAGATGCCCCGAACTATCCGCTTCACCAGCTTGGCAGCGCAATCCAGGTCTCTATCATGAGTCCGATGGAGGCTCTGCAGCTGATACGTGAACCGCTTGGGTATCTTGGCTATGAGTTCGAAACTCCCTTGCTGATGAACCGAATTCTGGTCGAAACGAATCGGCATCCGGGATTGATTCATATCGTGTGTCACGAATTGATCCAGACCTTGAGTGCTCGTCACCAAAGTCGGATCGGCAGTCTCACGATTACCGCTGATGACATTGAGCAGATTCGCAAGGATCCTGCTATTCGCCAATTGATCTGTGATCGTTTTGATATCACGCTCAACCTTGATCTGCGTTACAAACTGATTGCCTATAGCTTGATTGCTCAAAGTACGAGCAGCTTTTCCCCAAGCCGCGCCAAAGCCATTGTTGAAGAATGGGCTCCCGAAATTTTCGAGCCGATGACTGAAGCACAATTCGAGGCTTTCCTCGACGAGTTGTGCGGGCTCGGTGTCCTGCAATACATGCGACGCACCGAAGGCGGTAAGGAATATGCTTTGCGCAATGCCAACATCTTGAATTTGGTGGGAGGCTTGCAGAAGATTGAGGACAAGTTGCTCGGCGCGCTTGAGGCCATTAGCGACAACGATCCACTCTCTGCTCACGCCTTTCCAGAAAAGGCTATTCGTCCTTCACCGTTGACCCTGCGCGATGAAAAACTGCTGATCAGTGAAGAAAAGAGTGACATGTCTAATGTGGGCACGATTGAAGCGCGCTCCTCAAATTACTCGGTTGGCATAATCACTGGTTCGGAAGCTCTGGGTCTGGATCCTCTTTGGATGGTGGAGTCGCTGCCGGCGATTGGGGAAGAAGAGCCCTCCATCAATAACAACCCTTATGGTCGTTATTATCCCGCCCACAAAAAGGATACCGAGCTGGGGACGGCCGGTGATTTCAAGAAGCTGCTCAATGAAAGCGTGATGGGCGTGCAGGCACTCACCAAGCACATCATGCTGTTTGTCGAGTTGACCGGTGACCAACCAATCAGTAAGGCCCTTGATTTGCTGGACGTTGCCCATGAGGCACGCCTCATCACAAACGTGAAACGTAATCGAGTTCGAGTGATTTTTCTCATGACGCCCAAAGCGCTTTGGCAATGGGAGACACATCCGGTGCTAACTGCCGGTCGTGAGGCGATGCAGCCATTCGTTGCCCTGGATGTCTGGAAAAAAACCGCTCTGGCCCATCTTCTAAACAAACTTGAATTGGAGAATACCTCGACATCTGTCGACACCCTGGAGGCCTTCAGCCAAGGCTGGTACTTCTCCCTGGATAGACTGCTGGACGCCAAGAAAAAGAAACCCGAGCAAGTACGCATCAGTTCCTTTGGTCAAGCCTATTCGCCGTTGTTGCAGGCCAAGCCCAAAAGTATGGATGAGTTTCTTGTTAAGGCCGGTGTCTCGGCGGTGGATTGGGCACGCCCAGTACTAACAGCTCTTTGCGAAGAGGTGACGTTTGACGAAGACGATTTTGAACTTCAGCTCATGGAACACCATTCGCAGGTTAAACCTCAGGAAGCCCTTCGTTGGCTATCCCGGCTACGTCTGATAGTGCCTGACAAGGTGATCGGCAAGAAAAGTTTTTATCGTGTGTCTGCCAGTATCAAGGCCGCACTTCTGGCTAAGTCAGCCCAAGAAGCCAAAGTCTGATGATGGCCGAGAAAATCACGAGTCACCTTGAATGGATGACGGCGCTGCAGGATGCTTGGGGGGCTGTGCCTGCCGGTGATCTGCTCCAGCCCTCCTCCGGAGTCTGGACTTCCCTTGATTTGAATGCACTTGACGTTGGCGAAGCCACGAGCTTTGCCACGGCAGGGCGTGCGCTAAAATACGGGCAATCTTTGGCAATCGCGTTACCTGTCACTGGAGGTGAAAGCATCACCCGGCTGATGGTGTACTTGCATCGTATCCGACTGGACGCATTACAAGGTGGGATTCGCTCGCCGTGGCTCAACGCAGAAAATATGGAGCGACATCCGGATATTGTCTTCATCTCTCGACCGCGCATGGGCTTTCAGGAAATTTCCCGCGTAGCTGCCTTACACGCGCGCGTACTTCGACCCGCAAATTTGAAGGAACCCAGGAACAAGCATACTTCCCAGACGTTGGTGGTGGATGGCTCTGCTGACTTGATGGAGCTGACTGACCTCATCGATAAAGGTAGCCGCCCTTTTGTCCTGGTTGTGGATGGCAGTCGAGGCGGTAACGATAATGCTTGGGCCGTGGATAGCGCACTCGAAGAGTGCTTCCCTGGAACGCCCCGAATAGTTTTACTGTCGTTAGGCGATAGCGAGTCAATCTCTAAAGTTCGCTTTAACCGGACTCGCACTCATTTGTGGGTCATGCGTTTGATGGATAAAGCTGCACTCAATTCCCACATGACTACTGAGTTGACTTTTCAGCAAGCGCTAATCGGTGACGAAACGGCGAATACTGCTCTTGAAAGCCTTGCCTACAGTTTTTTTCAGCTGCGCAGGGAACTCCATCGGTCAAAGGATCCGGTATTAAAGGAACGTTTAGCTGTTATCGGGAAAGTATTTCGTGCCTTGAACGAATTGTCCGTTCCTCTTGCGCGATTGGAAAACAGTTTGCAGGCGGCGACACGCCCGGGGCTGTTTCCCGTCCGATGCTTGGAGCGTTGGCTCCAGGTCGCGGAAAAAGGTAGTTGCCAGTACGGTAAGACAGAGACGGACTCACGTTACTTGATCAAACAGGTGTCTGAATTCCACAGCCTTATGATGTCCGCGGTATCCGGTAAAGCCGCCTGGCTGCACCAATACCTGCAGACCTCTCGCGCAACGCAGGTAAAAACACTGGTCTTGTGTGGGAGCCCACACGAGGTCGGCGCGCTGGCGAACTGGCTCGACGACACGCTCGATGCGCAGTGGCATGAAACGATACAACTTACCGCTATGGATGGCGTGAAGGCCTTCCGGCAGTACCGCGATACGATTGAAGACGTCGTCATAACCGGCATGCTGTGGCCCAGCCGACAACATTGGCTCGCAACCCCGTGTAAAAGGCTGACGATCCCGGTATACGGCTATGAGGTCGATCAGATGCAGCGTCTGCTTCATCGCTGGTGGCAGGAGCATGGAGCCGCGAGTCGCTCAGACGGCGACAAGCTTACGCACTGGCAGTTGGGCTGGATCGACTCATGCTGTGAAGATAGCGATACGATAGGTGAACCGCTGATACTCAACACCGTTGATTGTCCGAATTACGGAGAATATCCACCCCGTAAACATCACGCTGTGGTTACGTTGGCGGTGGACGTAGACAACTGGCTTGAGTTGTTGCTTGAAGAACCAGTAGAGCCCATTCCCGAGATTCAGAACGGCGAAATTCTGAATCCCGATCTTGTTTGGATCACTACCTTGCAATCAGACACTCCATTGCCTTGGGGAAAGTCTCTACCGGTGTTGGTGCTCAAGGATGATGACATCCTCCCTACTCTTCCTGAGCACTTGGAAGAAGGTGACCAGATCATCCTTCTCAAGTACACCGACGAACGCGTGGCGACACAGGAAAGGCTGTTCGAAATGGTGGCAGTGTCTGAAGGCATACAGCAGTTTATCCGTGCTGCTGGGCGGTGGACGTCGATGGTCGATACGGTGTCTGCCCGATACAAGCCTGCTCAAGTGCAGTTACATCTTAAGAAAGAAAACGTCAGCGTCTGTGATGCCACGGTTTCGAATTGGTACAGACACAACGTCTATGGCCCACGTGATCGTGCAGCGGTTCTGGTATTTGCCCGTTTGGCGGGCTTGAAGCAGCCAGAAACAACCGCAGTTTTTGTCGCGAATGCCATCGAGCAATTACGCAGCGTCCATCAACAAGTGGGCAGACAGTTGCGCAAGGCGCTTCTGGAGCGAAGCAAAGGTGCCACCACCGTCACAATTGGACAGCTGACCATGGACGGGCACGCATTTGACGACATGATCGAAATCTCAACTGTGAAATCTGTTCGGTTGCCTGCAACGCAAATCGTTGCGGTTAAAGATGAGGGCTTGGCAGATGTCGTGGATAGCATAACCACGCAGCATCCAGAACGCCTTCATTTGACGATACCCGCTCTCAAATCCATGCGCGACTCGGTCTACCGCGACACCGACAAATTCCGGGCTTGTTTGTCGCTGATGGCCACTAAACTCTATGACCACTACAGGAACAGGGATGCCCGTTTGCATGATGTCCTCGAACACTTCAAACAGGAGAACATTGAGTTTCAGCCCAGGATGTCCAGCGTGACGATGGGTCAATTTTCAAATGATCGAAAGTACAAAGGAAGACCCGCGGATCTCAACAGGCATTTTTGCTTAGGTAATGCTCGTGACCCCGCTCGTACCTTGCGCATTCATTTCGACTGGGATGAGGAAGATAAGCTGCTCGTGATTCATCACGCTGGTAAGCATCTGGAAACCACACAATCATAAGGACGATCCATGGCACTCAACTACCGTGAGGAAATGGGGCTAACAGCTGCATTCCTTAAAGAGATGCGCCTGCGACTGAGCGACAAGGACATTGATGTTCTTCCTCCAGATGGCAAGCTATATGACGGTGTAGAACCTAATCGATTGAGCCTTGTAGGTTGCCTGGGCCCCTCTCCTGATACTGCTTATACGGGCCCGCAACCGCCTAACTCCGTGGGCATCGTCCTGCTTGTGTCCCCTGGCGAAAACGGTGACATTAAATGTGAGCTCGATGGGCAGTTCGACGTAGTACACCGGTATATCCCTGATCTGAAAAGCATGGCTCGCGATCTTGTTTTGGATTCCTCCGCACCACGTCGAAGCCAGATTATCTCCATGGCGTTCATGCGTTACACCGTGTGCTTCTCCTCAATCGATCTCAATTTTGATCCCAGCAGACCCAACGAATGGGTGTCCGCAAAGGCAGTTTTGGCTGCCACACTGCAGAGCGATGAGCAGCGCTGGCTGGATGACCCGCGGGTCATGAGACGCTGCCGATTGAATCCAAATGGGGGGGCGAAATTCAATTTCGAATGGAGCGAAGCTGCGTTAAGCGATCAGCAAGGCCTAAACCGGGCGGTTTATGACCAGATAATTTGCGACCCCGGTGAAGTGCTGAACTATCAAATCAACCTTCGTGGGCGCCTGCGTCCGGCTCCGACAGCATTCGTTGAGCAATCTGAGGGACGCTTTCTGCTGGAGTTGTTTCTGGAGAATCAGACCACTACGGCAGACGCCCGGGCCTTCGGTGTTGAATTTCCCTACCTGCTCGACGTTCGTCTCGGGACGAGGTTGGTGGCGGGAACAAGCTACAAAGTGCCTCACCGATTGCAACCCGAAGACTACCGATATCGAGACGATGATGGGTTGCCTGGCTATGGTATTAACTGCGCCGTCAACCAGATCGATGAAACCCGATTCATGACCGATGGGATGCCAACTTCGGCACAAGCGCGCGTTGACGCGCCTTCGCCAGATGAAGTCGGAATGGCATTCGCTCCAAGTTATGACCTTCTCGCACGTGACCCTCTGCAGGTTTGTGAGAGCTTTCTTAGCGCGCAAGAGCACTACCTTGGCTTCTGGGCTGAACGCATTCATGGTCTGGAGGCTTGCGGGCTCATGGATGATCGCGATGTCGCTCTCGCTGACCGCGAAGCTTTCAAAGACGAAATAAACCGTATTCGGGACGGCGTCGAATTGTTACGCATGCATGACGATCTGCGTCAGTGCTTTCAATGGATGAACGAGGCGATGGCCGGGGCCATCAGGATGCAGGGCAAGAAATTCACTGGTTGGCACCTGTTCCAACTGGGCTTCATCCTTACCCAGATACGTTCGATCTATGAGCGCCATGCTCCGCTATCTGATTTGCGGGGAAGCATGGAGACAGCGGACGTCCTGTGGTTCGCTACTGGCGGCGGAAAGACTGAGGCATATCTAGGCATCATCAGCATGGCCATGCTGTTCGCACGGATGAAGGGGCGTGACCATGGCACCACTGCCTGGATGCGATTTCCGTTGCGAATGTTGTCGGTTCAGCAGTTTCAACGACTGTCCTATGTGCTTGCGCACACGAACAAGATCCGTCATCGCGAACGTTTGGGCGGCTGGCCTTTTACCATTGGTTACTACACTGGCGATGGCACGCCGAATCGCATCAGCAGCACCTATGGGGATGACATTCACACAGGCTTTTTGCCTGCGATCAGTGAAGAGCGTCTTAAAGCTTATCAATTCATCAGCGACTGCCCCTATTGCGGAACCGTCGGCTCTATCGGCATTGAAAAAGACCTCGGGCGAGCACGTATCAAGCATGTATGTAGCAATCAAGATTGCTGGTCAAACGTTGACGCTGACTCTGGTGTCCATGGCGAAGGGATACGTGGCGAGATTGGTATTTATGTCTCTGATGAAGAGTGCTACCGCTATCTACCTTCTGTGCTCGTTGGGACAGTCGATAAGCTTGCAGTTATTGGACACAACAAACGTTTCGTGAATTTCTTTGGGGGTGCTCGTTTCTATTGTCCGGATCATGGGTTCTCACAGACGTCCAAATGCGAACATCGTCGGATCGTGAAGAAGAACGAAGCCTGGGAAACCGTGCAATGTGGCAATAACACGCGAACAAGTGCGCAGAAAGTAGTTCCGGTGCCACCGATGAAAGACCCTGGATTTGCTCTGCTCGTCCAAGATGAACTCCATTTATTAAGGGAATCGCTGGGTAATTTCAACGCACATTATGAAACCCTTCTGAGTAATCTTCAGATCAGCCACAAGGGACGTGCACCCAAGGTTCTGGCGGCTACAGCCACGATCAAAGATTTCGAAGACCATATCCATCACCTGTACTTGCAGCGCGCAGTACGCTTTCCGGCACCTGGCGTGAGTCAAGGCGAATCGTTTTATTCCCGTAAAGCCAAGGATGAGGAAACTGAAATCGCACTGATTCGGCGCTGGTTTGCCGGCATCCTTCCTATTGGTCGGGGGCGAATTGCGATGCAAGCAGTTGCAGAAATTAGCTCGCGCTTTCTAGACCAGGTTGATCAATGGCGAACGAGCCTTGCAGCAACAGACGCCCTACTACTGAACAGGCTGGGACTTGCGACGACGCAAGCCAGCGATGCGTTGCACTACATCGAAAGAAATCTGAACACCGACCTGGTGTATGCAAACAGCAAACGCAATATCACCGAGATTTTGCGTTACATGGAGGAGGTCAACAATAAAACGGGTACGGAGCGCAGCGCTAGACTGTTGGACGGAGAAACTCGTCTGGACATAATTCTCGATGCGATTCGGCACGTGGAAACCAAGTCCGCCGACGACACCTGCCGTCACATCATTGCCACCAGTGTGGTTTCACACGGGGTCGACATCGCGGAATTGAATTTCATGATCATGGCCGGTTGGCCGAAATCGACTGCGGAATACATTCAGGCATCGGCGCGCAGTGGGCGTGTTCACCCAGGCATTGTGTTCTGTGTGCTGTCTTCTCACCAACTGTTTGAATCAGGCGTCTTCATGAACTTCGGGGATTACCACACATTCCTCGATCGACTTGTCGATTCGGTGCCGATCAATAGATTTGCTCCCAATATCATCGAACGCACCCTGCCCGGCATCCTGTCATCTGTTCTTCTCAACTGGGCCCCTCAACAACCGTGGGGAGGCGAGTTGAATAATAAGGTGACGCGGCTGGTGGCGCTGTTGCGCTCCGCCGACGGAAAAGTGGCGGCCAGCGCCATCAAGGTGGTAGTCATCAATTCTCTGCGAATTCCTGCAGCGTTACAGGCCAAATTCGATCAGCGTGTCATTGCAGGTTTCAATGCGTCGCTTGAAGAGCGCGTAGATAACGCTTTCTTCGAACTGGAAAATTGGCCAGGAAGCAAAAATGATCAAACGCTGAGTGAGGCTCTCGGTGACATTTTTGGCTATGCCCCCTTCCGGTCTTTTCGCGATATTGAAAATCAGATCTTGATCAAACCGGTCAACGGCCCGGCTGACAAAGTCCTCATGGCGCTGGCCAGGTAAGGAGTGGGAAATGGATAAGGAATACGTGAGTCGAAGCCGACTTTTCAGAGAGTCATTTCTACCGGGCGCTTACACACGTCTGCGTAATCAAGCCTATGGTCGCGTAGTGGGTGTCGTAAGTAGCGGTTCTGCGCTGGATGGTGTCGATAAAGACCAGCTGCGCGAGGCAGTGCTCAATTTTGTAAATGACTGGATCAACTCGGGTGGAACAGTTGATCCTACCTTTCTGACAGCCGCAGAGAAGAAGCGACTCGAAATTCAGTCCCCTTCGGAAATATCGGTGACCCCTGCCCCGCTTATGCTCAGTTGCAAAAAGTGCAAGGTGATCGATTTTTACGACCCCCGGTGGCCGGAAGATCAAACCCTTTCAAAAATGGAAGCTCGCATTCGTCACCGGGCTGGAAGGAGCTATATCCACTGCAAGCGCCCAGAATGTCCTGGAGAAATGATCCAGATTCCTTATTTGGCGGTTCATCGATGTGGTTATGCCAGCCCGATTTACGTCCATCATTCTGCTCGTCGCTCCAAAAACATCGGATACAGGGATGCAGGCTCGTTTATCCATTCATCCTTCTTCGATGTAGACACTAATGAGAAGCTCGCCGGCTCATTGCAGGACAACTGCACCGCCTGCCAGGATCGTTTCCAGGACGAAATCAACAAGCGAGGGACGCCGCTTACCAGCGGGGAATCTTTTTACGCACAAAGCACACAGTACATCGCTTTGAGTGAGGAGCGCGGCAAGCTCATCGCCAGGTTATTGCAGTGTTTACAAGGAGACCAGAGTGCTGCGGGTGGGCCAGCGCAAGAAATCGCCCAAGGTCTCGCATTGGCCTTATTGCACAAGATGCCAGGGCGTGAACTCGAGCAGAAACTTACACTTCTGCTGTCAGCGAGCATTGGAAATCCCGAGGGGCAGGCGGCTTTGCGAGCGACCCTTGCCAAGAAACTTGAGAGTATTTCCAAGTTTGCCGAGCTTGCCAAAACCAATGAATCCATTGCAGATCTGCTGAACTCTGCGGAAAAAGAGGTGGCCGCAATTGAAGCCCAACTTGCGAGTTCATCAGGGTGCTTCAAAGCAGCGCACGATCTGATATCTGACGAAGCCACATTAATAAACCTGATCCAGCATCGCCGCTCTTTGGAGGCTGTGTTCTTGCCACACGACGTTAATGGAATCTCAATCGAGAACGAGATTTTAGGGACTAATGATGCCGCGCACCGGGACGCGTTGATTGGACAATGGGAGAACGTAAAAAGCCGATACGGAATAGAGTCGATCTCTCACATTCCGGATTTGCGCGTTGTTTTGGCAACGCTGGGTTACTCGCGTGAGAAGAGCAGTCCATCGATTACCGAAAATGTACCTCCAGTGGTGCTCAATGCCTTCGTCGATCGAGTAGACGAAGCCATGAAGGGAAAAACCTCGGTGTATGCGATGTCCGCCAAGACGGAGGCTCTCTGGATTCGATTGGATCCTTGCAAGGTTTTGCAATGGTGTGTTGAGTCCGCTCATCTCGACGCACCCAGTGAAGATGTCCTTGCTGATCGATCAAAAAGTCATGGTTATCTCTTGAGTCACTACCCCGCCCTCTCCATGCACCCAGGTATGGTCGCCAAAGCAATTTCGACGGAGCATCCAGCTGAGGGTGCGCCCTTCCACTTGCTGCATTCAATCAGCCACTCGCTGATGCTCACAGCCCGTCGACACACAGGGTATGACTCCAAGAGTATCCAGGAATACCTATTACCGATGGATTTATCGGTGATCCTGTATGTGTCGTCAATCCAGAACTACACGGCAGGTGGTTTATTGACCCTGTTTCAGCATTACCTCCAGCCTTGGTTCGACGACGCCAGCATGTTCGCTTTCAACTGTGCCTTTGATCCCGTATGTACGGATGTCGGTAGTTCTTGCAGCGGCTGCGTGCAGGTAGAAATCGGTTGCGAGACCTTCAACCAGGGCTTATCTCGTGGGTACATTCACGGCGGCCCCGTAAATAGGGATGCGAAGCAGGTCATAAAAAGGGGCTACTGGGATGCCCAGCGAGGGCGTTCCCAACGGGGGGCGGGGTCAGACAAGCCGATGTAGACAATCAATTGATCTAGCTCGCAGCTATTCATGGCGTTATCGATCATGAATGCGCTGTGCTTTGTTCACACAACCTTGGCCCAAGGAAGGTAAGTGGATTCAAGCTTGTGAGTGGTATCACATGATTAAGGCGTCGGCTAACGTGGCCATAACCATTATATTCGAGCTTATGTGAGTGGGCATTGAGAGGTGCTAGCGGGCCCGCTGTCGCTCTGCGTGCGTAACCCACAGAAGGTAAAGGTCAATGTCCAAAACGCCCCAAACTGATTAAGAGCTTATGTTCTCTCAGCCTCTTACGGCGTTTCTACCTACCGATGGAGCGTACGGCCGTTGATATCTTGTGCCGGCGGCATCCAGCTTCATAATTGGAGTCAGGGAGCCGAATGGTTCAACCCTTTCAATGAGCATTTGGGATAGACGCTGATGAGCGAATCTCCAACCTGACATGCCTTCATCATGGCTACGCGGATTTCCTTTGATCTGATGCATGCTTCATCTCCTAGGTCGTTTCGAAGGCTTGGCGTGCCCGGCAAATTGCTGATCCCCTACCCCTGAGGAGGCATTGCTACCCTCCTCCAGGCCTGGTTCATCAATCTCAGCCTGCCGCGGTTGCTCATTCTCTTTTTGAAGCGACGCTACCATCGCCACGGTTTCTTGCTCACGCAGCTCGGCTACAGCGGCGGCCTTGTGGAGTGCCTTTACCTCTTCACGTAGAGCTGAGATCTGCTCCATGAGGTGTTCAGCCACCCCTGCGGACTTGGCCTCCCCCTGGCGTAGTGCCTCAATTTGGGTGTTAAGAGACTGAACCAAGGTTTCCTGAGTGTGCAGGGCTTTGGTTTGCTGCCTGGCTTCACCGAGCAGGCGTTCATTGTCGCGATTCAGTCGGGTCAAATCGTTCTGTTTTACGGCAATGGTCTCCCGCAGCTTGCGCTGCTCAACTTGCATCTCATGCAGTTGAGATTCGTGCTTGCGTTGATCCTGATCCCGCTGCTCCTTCGCGGCCTCGCGATAGTGCTCGAGTGCTCCACGCGCCTGAACGTGCTTTTCCTCCAGCGATTGGATCTGCTTGTCCTTTTCAGCAACCAGCGACTCAAGGTCGGTGCAGCGCTGACTAAGGCCCGCGTTACGGGTCAGCTCAGCCTGAAGTGAGGACTGAGTGGTCGCAAGTTGAGCGTTCTGCGTCTCTATCGCGGCCTGTTGGGTGGCCGAATTACGTTGGGCGGTAGCCAACTCCGAATTGAGCTCGATGATCTGGTTTTCGAGCGCGGCCCGCTGCAGGTCAAAAGCTGCGGTCGCCTGGGAGATTACTTCCTGGCCCTCCTCCATAAGCTGACCCAGCAGCGTTTGCACCATGCCGTTAAGCGTGTCGCCCAGGCGTTCTCGGGATGCCACGGGCTCTAAATTGGAGGGCTCAAGCTCTTTCAGGTACCGAGAAATCGTTGTCTTGGAGCCCGTATTTCCGAGCTCTACGCGCACTGCGTCGATGCTGGGGTTGGCCCCCCTGGCCAGTAGCGCCTGACGTGCTCTTTGCACAACAGTTTTATTGATTCCGCCTCGGGCCACGGGGATCTCCTACGATTTCGTACTGTGTTACATGTCATGTATTTACATAACACCTTTTAGAGATTTTACGACGTTTGATCTTGATTTACTAGGAGACCATAATAGTGCTTTATGGCTTCTTGACTCTTCATCGCGCCCACAAAGCTTCGATACGGCGCGGGATGGCAGAAACGCTCCGATTTTGAAGGCAAAGCACGATGGAAAAGGCAGATCGGTACCTCAGGGCCGGTACCCGGGAGAACACGCGAAAGAGCTACCGGGCGGCGATCGAGCACTTCGAAGTGACTTGGGGCGGGTACCTACCCACGACCGGAGCGGGCGTCGTTCGCTACTTGGCGGAGTACGCCGACAAGCTCTCCATCAACACTCTGAAGCAGCGCTTGGCGGCCCTTGCGCAATGGCACATTACCCAGGGCTTCCCTGATCCAACCAAAACGCCTGATGTTCGCCAGATGATCAAGGGCATCAGAGTCGTACATCCTGCTCAGGTTAAACAGGCCGCCCCACTACTGCTGAAGCACCTGGAGCAAGCGGTCACATGGCTTGAAGGGGAAGCTGCAGCTGCGACTGAACGGGGGGATTACAAATCGCTAGTGCGTCATCGTCGGTCGGTGGCGATTATCTTGATCGGGTTCTGGCGGGGTTTTCGAGGCGACGAGTTGGCCAGGCTTACGGCGGAGGACACCCAGGCCATAAGCGGTGAAGGTATTACCTTTTTTCTGCCTTACACCAAGGGTGATCGCCAGTATGAAGGAACCACGTTCCAGACGCCGGCCCTAACCATGCTTTGCCCTGTGGAGGCCTACATCAACTGGGTAACCGTTGCCGGCATTGCGAAGGGCCCTGTGTTCCAGCGTATTGATCGCTGGGGCAATCTGTCAGGCAAAGCCATGCAACCGCATAGCCTGATTCCCGTGCTACGCCGCATTTTCAAAGAGGCCGGATTGCCAGCGGAGCTATATAGCAGTCACTCAATGCGGCGAGGCTTTGCAACCTGGGCGTCCGCCAACGGGTGGGACATCAAAGGGCTGATGAGCTATGTGGGCTGGAAGGATATGAAATCCGCATTGCGCTATGTGGATGCTAGCGTGTCGTTCGGCGGAATTACTTTGCGCGCGGCCCAGCAAGCGCCCTCCATTGAGAGTAAGAGGATTTCCGGTGATCACCCACGCACTGATTGATGCCTATCCGGCAGGCTTAAAAGTTTTCTTTTAGAAAATCGTGAAAGCAGTCATTCAGTATGATGGAGCACTCGGAAAACTCATCCGCAACCTCGCTAATCTGTTGGACAGTCCATGGCTGTCCTGCCCCTATAGCCTTGCTATGCCGTCAGCTTGGTCTGTCCCGGGCCTGCCATATAGGAAGTTATTTCGATCGATGAATAGATCAGCAAAGCGGGATGCACCGTCTATCCGATATTGCCCAGCTACAATTCGCACGATACCCGCCAAGGGAGCGACCTCCCCTGGCAACTTCTCAGGTTACTCCGCGATCAGCCCTCGTGTTCTCCAACGTGCGCGAACGAAGTCTTCAAAGACATAGCTACCCAGCAACGGCAATCTATCGGCGTGGTCGCAAACAATAATCTGCGGCATGACGCCGGTTTCCTTGTGAGTCACATCACAGAATTTAGCCAGATTAGTGAACATCTTTGAAACGGCGTCTACGTCCTCGTCGACTGTCTTGGCGGTCTTTCTATCTCCACGCAGATCACCCGCCTCGAATGCCTCAGCATCATCTGTTGAGGGGAAATAAACCTGCGTGGGCTGATCAAGAAACAGGATCGGTGGCACCTTACATTTGGGATACGCTGCGAACTGATAATGCAACGCCATGAACAGTGTCAAATGTGAGTACAACCAGTTGGCTCCGCTGCCCATCGAGCGTAGAAATACCTTCTTGAAGTGGCCACCAGTGAGGGGCCGTTCATGCCATAGATCGAAGGTTTCCACGTCAAACTTCAAGGAGCCCGTTTTATAGGTATCTTCGAAATCGAAGTCCTGCCCGAAGGTTTTCATTTTTTTGTTGATATCGTTTTGAAGCGCCCACAGCTTTGACTCAACGTCGTACTGGGACATGAGCCCATCAAACCTATCAACTTCTTTTTGCCAGAATTCCGCCATACCCGTAGCCTCGGATGGGGGATTCGCAATGCGCTTTTCAATGGCAAGCTCGAGCTTGATTTTAGCCTTCTGAGCGGCGCCATCGACGGACTTTGACTTCTCCAACCGATCCGCTTCATCGTCAAGGGGCTTCAACGCCTTCTCTATGAGCGCGAGATCTTTGCGAAGCTTTTTGAGCTCATCTTCAATCGCCCGAGACTCTTCACCGAACCCTTCCCTGGCATAGGTCGAGACCTTTAGTTCACCATTAAGCCAGTGGATCGCAGCCGACAATTTTTTGGCTTCGTCCTCAGCCACATCTGATTGCGATGCGCAAACGGGACACGCCGCGTGCTCAAGGTTGGTCTTTGTAGGGATGGGTAACGCGGTAACTGATTCCGCGAAACCCGAAGCCTGCTGAGTGGATACCTTCAGCAGATAGCGAGTGTTGAGCGCCTTCTGAATGCTGGCCATCAGTACGGCTTTTTGCTCGCGCAGTTCAGTCCGCCTGGTTTCAAAAGCATTGGACTGGCCATCAACTCTCACAGATAGACCTGTGAGCCGCTCCAGCGCTGGCTTGGGTTTTGCCAATATTTCTTCAGGGGTGAGTTCTGTTAGTGGTACGCCCGCGAACGCTTCGTACTCTTTCAACAAAGTACCGAAGTCAGAAATGTAGTCTTCCTTAATCTTGTCTTGCTTTGGTATCTGAGCCTTAGCGCGCTTGAGCTCATACAGGGCCTCAGTACGGAGCTTAGCAAGATCGAAATAATCCTCTCCAACGATATCCATGAATATCTTGAAGTGATCAATTGCCTGATCACGCTTGCGCTTCTCCTCGAATCGGTAGAACACTGCGTGCCGGTTGGCCACTAGGTTTTGATGCTGCAGCATGAACGACGGGAAGCTGCGTACCGAAGGTGTAGCGCTCCATTTGCCGGTCATTTCTTGCTGCAGAGCATCCGTGTCGATGTTCTCCAGCGTGACACCGAAGTAGCGCCCTAGGCTTTTAAGGAAGTCAGCCTTCGGTTGGTAGAAATTGGAAGTGAAGAACGTGTCCACGTCTTCAATAAGCTGGAGCACGTTTTCAACTGCCTGCCCGGAAATCTCGCGTAAAAAACACCGGTTGCTGGCCACCGCTCTCCCTACGACAACCGCCATGGTCGGGAAGCGCAGTACAGTAAAGAATGTCTTCGCACGATCCGTGATAATGCCCTCCGGGATCGTGTCTTCGGAGCTCCCCAGGCAATAGTCGAAAATGTCGAGAATCGCACTTTTTCCCTTGGAGGATTTGCCGGTCACAATATTGAGACCAGGCTCAAAGGGGACGTGGTGGACGTCATGATCACTATCCACGACACCGATATATTGTACGTAACACTTCATAGCGATTTGAGCCCCAACATCCTGTAAATGGAAACAACGTTTTCGCCAGACAACACCATGGCCAGTTTCTCGCTGTATCTCAGCAATGACTTATCCGAGTTGACCGACTGCGGCTTCTGGAGTGATCGAACAGAAAGCTCGGGGGTAATTTCCAGACTTTTTTCAGCGGCTAGGATAAGCAAGGAAGCGTTGGTGATTGGCTTGAACTCCTCAACACGAAGGGCCAGCCCGATGAGCCTTTCTGAATTGGAGGCCATCGTCCGCAGCGAACTGTCGCGTCGAGCCCTGTGCAGGAAGGGATGCATCGGTTTGTAAGTGACGAGGGGAAGGATGAGGTAGCTAAGCAGTACGTCCTTTTCGACCGGATCCCAATGCTGGTAGAAGCTCTGGATAACAGGTGCCAGCGCAAAAGGTGTTCGATGCAACGTATAGAGGTGATCAGAGACTTGAGTTGTCATCACCAAAGCCTCCAGTGCAATTCGTCATCCTTATCCTCGGGTTTCTCTCCTGCGAGCATGTGATATATGCCATTACGAAACTCGGGCATCGTATGTTCCAAGCCGCAGAACGACTCAGGAGGTAAGCCATTGCGTTCAAGGAAGAACATCATGGATCGGGTGCTGAGTTGGGTTGGACAGGTAATCCCTGTACAGCCCAGCATCGCCGCCTCACGCCCGTATTGGTGCTGAGTAAGGTGACTGCTGAGGTAAAGATCCACCATAGGCTTGAATAGCACACCGTCCGTGTACAGATCGGAGATCGTTGTCTGGGCAACCACACGATGAAGTGCTGCCCGCTTCAGGTACTGGTCTCCGCCAATTTCTGAAATCTTATGAGCAAACGCCATAGGTCGAATCTCTTCGACATCAATGCTCTTTTTGAGCGTCGCGATATCCAAGAGGGGAAAAGTTTTCGGATGTTTCATGTACCGGTGTGTGAGTTCTGACAATTTGTCAGTAAAAGCTTGGTGTGTGATCTTCCACCCACTGATCACTAGCTCCGGGCTATAAATGAAGCCCAACAGTTCGTAGATGAACTGTTGATATTTTGACGGTCGAATGGGCTTAAGGTGGCGAGTCGCGTAAGTCTGAAGGCGTTGCTCCAATGACTCGGCGCCAGTCGTGATGCGCATCCGCTCCAGCACTTCCATCAATGCTTCACGGCGCTCATGGGCCATCACGTATTGTTGAATCGATTGAGACTTCGAGACCTTGGAAACAACCTCCCCTGCTTCAGATTCCTTCTTTGCCTTCCTGTCGGCACTAGCTTGAGAGGATGCGACGATGCTCTCCAGGATAGATAGCCGCTCAACGGAAGTAGCCGTGCTCCATCCCTTGAGCAGGGTTTGCGCTCCGAATTCCTGCGTCGTCAGCAACACGAGGCTCTTGAAGGAGGCGCGATCAAAGTTTTCGTGCAGCCAGTTTTTTATGGTGTTCCAGAAATTGGCATGGCCATCCGTGAGGCTATCTGTGTAAAGCTTGACCTCTGTCTGGTTTTTTCCTGGAACAGTGACATCTCCAAAGACTTCAAGCCACAGGCACTCGTCAAGTGCCAAGTCATAGCAATACTCCACGGCAACGAGCAGTTGGTACTGAAGCGCCTTGAACAAAAGCGTCGCATCGAACGGCAAGGGTGCGTCAACGGGTGACACCGCATTCGGGTTTTGAGTCGTATCCATATACATTCCAATGTTGGGTATGCTTCCCTGACCAGCGACTCGCTTAACAGACCGAGCACACGTATCGGCTCTTGATACGCGTCAGCAAATCAACGCAGGACATGTCCTCACGTCGGTATTGGGTAGATCACCGTTATTCCAATACTGTATATAAATACAGCACCCAATCAGTATTTGGACATATGCTACCAGTAGTTCAGCGCATAGTCGCGAAAAGCCATCACTACTACTTCGCGATCTTAGGCCCACGGCTTCTGCAGCAGTCATTCAAGGCCGCGATGTAAAATCGAAATCTTGTGACCGGTCAAACCCACTGCCCTCCCCAGAGATCCGCTCTACGACGACGGCTTAGTATTCGGATGCTTCCCTAGTCCATGGATTGTTCAGATTGGTACTCAGACAAAACAAGCCTGACGAATGGATGGCCAGATATCCGACAATCCGAGGGCAAACCAAATTCGCAAATAAATCCGCATACTTTCAGTCTGTATCGGGCTGAAACCTTTGCGCAATAGGGGCTCCATGGTTCTTGAAAATCCGCAATCCGATGCCGGCTTTTCCTTCCGTCTGAGCCCCAATCTGCTGATAGCGCCCTATAGAACGATCTGGGTTAAGTGGGTTCTCAAAAGGAAATGGCCATCCTCACTTATCGATGAAGAAGCAAGCTGTTCCTCTTAGGGCCTCTCAATCCGAGCTAGCAAGTATCCTCCTACGCACAGCTGCTCAATCAACCACGAAGCGTCCTCCACGCTGAACGTGAATACCCTGTCTTCGATGCCAAAAATCGGTACGAATAGCTCGTCGTTCACCCCGAGGAAAAGTTGAAAATAGCTTTGCGAATCTGGATAGCGAAACGATCCAGATGCTCCAAAGAACATTCCGTCCAAGTCGTACCCGTGGTTGCACAACCAATCCTGCTGTGTGGACTGAGTACGAGACATAATCAGTTGGTGAAATAGCTTTCCAAAATCTAATTTCTGCGGATTAGGGATACCAGTGAGGATTGCGCTCCGTTGATAGAGCGTTTTGACTAGGGTCGACAGCCCATCAGCTAGCTCCCCGCATTGCTGAGCAGTGAAGTCATATTCAGAGCCGTCTAGAACGAGCCTTACGTGGCTATTTGCGAGTTCAACAGATGCCTCGAACCACCTAGCTTCCTCACCCTCACCCTCACCCTCCCCCCCATCTTCATGAGATAGAAATGCGCGCTCGGCCCTGAATCTAATAATTTCTGCAGAATCATGCTCTTTCAACATTGCCCACTCAGCCCTTTTCGTGAAATACAAACTTAAACGGATTTTTTCGAGCAAAACTTTAGCGCTGCGCAAAATTACTTTTCAGGCAGATCTCTTTTTAAACCCACCACTCAAGTTTCGAATTTCGCCTCCGTTTAAATAGTCATGCGACATATTTTCTGAGGACTATCGAGAACATGAGTACAAAACTGCCGCCGAACAGATTCTTCACGTTCAAGGATGGTTCGCCCGAAGGTGACTCACACGAAATTAGGCTCGCCGTCTTCACTCGGCACGACATTGCCGAGGGTGAAGTCATAGACGATGACAACAGCTACGCAGTTGTCCTGGATACAGAATCCAATGGAGTAATTTCTATCAAAATCGATGAGTCACGCTTTAGGTTCACGCCTAAGCAGGCGACGGCGTTAGCCTCAGCACTTACTGACCTCTCGAGAAATGACGGATGGGTTCCCGCCTCTGCTCTGTGCAATCCGCTCTGTGAGACCTTCATCATGGAGCGTGATCATTCCGGGCCGGAAACCATGTAAATCCTTGCAGTGGAGATAGCGATCGCACGATTCACCGGCTTGACTCTGTGCGTGCCCCTACGGGGATGGCTGTCGTAAACCGAGCCTAGCGGAGCCAAGTCTCGGCCCTGCCGGGCTCCCATCCTCACGCCTCCAGCCGTTTCGGCTTGCGCGCTCCGCTTGCTGCTCCGTCGGTTGAGCATGGTCTTTCTAGTCACGGATCTCGAAACCGCACCGATGTCGCGGGGCTAAAGTTTTTGCCCCGAAGGGCACCTACTTTTAAGCACTTTCTTCCTCGGCCTGGAAAACCTCGATGAGCTTCTGATTGTAGTCGTCCAAATAGCTCTGAAGCCCGTCCCGGTCGATCAGCCGGACGCCTGCTGTGCTGGCCAGCTCTTTGGCGGATTTCGTGTAGTAGGAGTTCGTGACTACCATCGCCTCGTCGCACCCATAGAAAGCTTTTGCGGAAATGGCTTGCTGCACTGCCGCATTACCTACAGAGCCAGAGTAGTTTTTAGCTTGGATCACCATGTTTTTTCCGAAGCGGCTGACGAAAAGATCAGCGCCTTGGTCAGCTGTCTTCTTAGTCTCTTTAACGTCGTATCCAATGGTCTGGAATATCTCAACCAGGAAGGCTTCAAACTGAAATCCGTCCATAGCGTCCACTAGGTACATGGTGATGAACTGGTTCGGATTGAAATGCTCCAGCTGAGATCCAAGCCGCTCGACGAGAATATCGAAATAGATCTCCTCGCAGAGACTCAGGCCATTCCGGAAAACCTGTATCGGGAGGAGTGGCACACCAGATGTCGAAGCCGCTTGAGGATTGAATTGCACATTGGGGAACGCAACGTCATTTTCCCACAGGTAGTAATAGAACAAAGCCAAGTCAGACCTGAAGGTCGTTCCTGCCTCTTCAATCCAAGAACGTAAGGTGTCGGCAAGGTCAGTTCGAATGTGTCGCGTCAACTCTCTGGAGAAGCCCAGATAGGCAGAGTTGAAGGCGGTGGTCTGTAACAGCTTGTCCAGAAGAGATGGAAGCCCTTCAAGCTCGTCAAAGCCTTTGCGAATCAAGACTTCCCTAAACAGTTCCCTCTCGCTGTACACACCATCCAATCGTGGCCCAGGTATGCCCGCATCATCGCTGCTACCTGCGCTTTCGCGAGTTGTGTGAATAAAGTTTGTGAAGTATGGCTGCTTAAGCTCTGCGTACTTTCTCAAAACGTTATTCAGGAGATCGTTGAGCTGGGCTTGCTCCTTCTTCTTCCCAAAAAAGTCTTGAATCAAGCCTTTGGATCTGTATTGAAAGTCGGGATAAAACGAAGGATCCAGCGGCGTGAGGTGTCGCAACGTGAGCTCTGATGACGGCGAGACCTGAGAGCCCATGCACCACGGGCATGCGATCTCGAAGGTAGTTCTGTTGCATCCATTGCATAAGTAAATCATCGCATTCATCCCTTCATGATTTGTCACGCGGCCTGCGCGTTTTCATGCTTGCGACAATATCTGAGTGCCATTAGCACGTCCACGCGTTCGCGTCTGGTTAGCGCCTATTTGCGTCGGCAAAAAAACTTCCTATACGGCTCAAGGTTTTTCAAAACGAACCGTTTTTCATATCTATGACATCTAGAGAAACCGGTTTTGAACCTACCAACGATCGCATTTGCACGCTCCTTAAAAGACGCCGTGCCGTTTGCCGAGACCATCCAGGGTCATCGTCAACGCAGGGCGTGGGAGCGCTTGGTCAGCTACATCGCGTCCTCTGACTCCCCTTCCGACTTTGACAGAGCTGCAGCCTTCGCTGAGGGCTATGCGCAAGCGCTCGTCGACGGTGAGCAGATCGAAATCTCAACAGAGCGTGACTTACTGATCATCTCAATCGTTGATGAGTGGCGGTGTCATTTCATCCGAACCAATGGTTCGTCCACCTTTAGCACTCCCCTCCTCCAAGGACATTCATGACTTCCAAATTTCAGCGCTACGCGGACGACGAAATTTCAGATCCCAGCCTCCGAATGCCACGTCAAATTTTGGCAACCAGCACCAACCAATATCCAATTGACATCTTGGTTTCTCGCTGGGAAAAACACTTGGTCGAACCATCTGTTGCTCACGAGAAGTACCCTTGGGCTGCGGGGTTCGTAATGGGCATTCCAGTTCCGTCTTGGCATCGCCCAGTAGTATGGAATCTGGGGCAAAAGGCTCGGTTCATCGTTTCTGTGTGGTCTGGAGGGGATCTTGGAAGCTATCTCACTAATGAGTGGTGTGATTCGGTTGCGGGGCGAGCAATGGCTGAGAGTAGCGATATTTTGATCGATGGCTTGCAGCGGTTGCATAGCCTTGAGGAGTACCTTCTTGATCGCTTGGCAGTCCCAGATGTTCAAGGACAACCAAGGGTTTGGTCTGAGATTGGCAATGGCGAACGGAAGCGTTTCTTGTCGACAGTCCTCATGCACGCGCATGTATCGTCTGATGACGAATTGTTGTTGCGAAAGACTTATGATCTTTACGCCATGGGTGTAGCTCCTCGTACGAACGAACAGCGTGCGGTTCGATAACCTAGCTTTTATTTTTCGGGCATGCCCCTCTGGGGATGGCTGTCGTAAACCAAGCCTCGTCTATCGACGGGTCTTGGCCCTGCGGGCTTCCATCCTCATGCCTTCGACCTTCCTGGTCTGCGCGCTCCGCTTGCATAGTGACCAAGGTCACCACCTAGCTTGGACATTTCTTTCAGCTGCCACATACTAGCCTCATCCACTTAGGAACGGGACTCAGAGAATGGCGTGGTCATTTTGGAAAGACAAACGTCCTGAATGGATTCAGGCAGAGGAGCGAGCCTTCATCAAGGCAGCCAACGGTTTGAAAACTCTGCAGACAACTCCTCGCGGTGGGATGAGGATTGATCCTGAAGAGCTCAGAGACCAGATTCTGGCCTCTCGAGAAAGGTACAAAGATCTGGTTGAGAAATAGGGATACCGGTGGCGAGCCAGTTTGGAGCCTCATCGAGAGTAAGCTGACCTGCTTTTCATCCTCGCCTGTGCCACCGAACAAACGCCAGTGAGGCTCGTATTTACTTCACGAGTTGACCCTATGGCGTAAGTGGTAGTCGAACACCTATATGTAGCTCGCGCCGACTTCTATGAAAAGGAGGCTCCCTAACAAATGCTGAGCATTTTCTTAACCGCTGCGCCGGACGCATACGACCTGCCTTGATTGCGTACGGGCAGCATGGATGAAGTTTGTTCCTGGCTGTTCAACCTCGTGAGGTTGTTATTGCAGTCATTTTGTGCGGAGATCTGTCGATTTAAGGCTTCGCGATTTTTTGGCAGGCCCTAAGCAAGCCTTCGCTCAGCCAGAACGCATCATCTTCAGTGAACGAGTAACACATAAAAGGAAATACCAACTCATAACCCCCACCCTCAATTGTGCAGACCACGATTGACGTGGTGCCTGAAGGTGACTCCTCACAGACGTCTGCGCTCGCATCTTCAAACGCAATCTCGCCAGAAGCCGAGTATTGAAAGCCGCGTATTCCAATTAATCTGCGAACCTTGAACAATCCAGTCGGACGATTTTCGCCTACGGCTTGATCACCTTCCTCATCACCACCAATAGCCAGTGCTTCTCTCAGGCATGACGAAATCTCTTGTGCGACGTCAGGAGTGACACTGAGCCTCACGATGTCTAGCTCGATCATGATTCGCGCCGACGGCAGCACTTCGATTGCGCATGTGTATTTTTCGTCAAAATCTAGGCCGCGCCAGCAGTCGAACTCTCTACAAAGACGAAAATCAGAAGATGCTTTTGAAGTTGGATGAAGCTTCATGGAAACGCCTTATTTATTTGCTCTTGTAAATACAAACGGATGCGTTTCGAGAAACTTGAGATGCTCTCCTAATTTTTTTCGTCGATGGCTGATCGGTACGCTTCTAGGCGCTGATTTTCCTGCGTCCAAAGATTAATAAATTTTTCAAAATCATTAAGGAAAGGGCCTGCTTCAACCCGAGTCGATCCGATGCTCGCTTGGAGGAATCGCTCTCGCCACGGTTCCGGAATGCTCCCTTCACGAACGATTTGAAGGCCGCACGAGCGAGGTTCGATAACCACAAGGTCGCGAAGATCCTCGAGTTTCGCCACATCTCTCAGCAACCTGTCGGCTTCATCCTGGCGTGCGATTTCGTCGAGCATAGACACGACTGGAGTGGCTTTGGGATCGCCTGGCAGAAGATCAGATAGCGTCCACAAAGCTTTCCTCCTGATCTTCTCTCGCTCACGCAGATTCTGATCAACAGCACCGCTAGACATTAGGTTCTCCTCCTTAATGCGGACACCCTGACCTCCTCTTAAGGTCGCGGGCTTCGTTGGCTGAGCTATTTCAATGTGACCGCCGGCCAAATCCGCCAGCGCCGGAGAGTTGCTCCTCCACGAACTCAATTGACGAGCTCAGCTCGTGCTGTATTTCTTCAAAGACTGAGTCTAGCTCGGGATGAGCACCTGACTTTCTAAGCTCCGCTATTAACCTCGAAAGCTCCCGCCCCTTGGCCATCGGCATTTGAACATTGCAGTACACTGTGTCTTTGTAATCACGACTCATAAGTCCTCCAAACTAGGAAGCTGAAACCGTGATGTTGGTATGTACCGGCGCTGCAATCAAGCCTCGTTGGGAGTGCTATGTCTTACGATCGGAATGCAGCAGTGAATCGGCGATTGACTGAAGTAATTCCGGTGCGCGCCCCTGCCGGGGACGGCTGTCGTAAACCAAGCCACCCGCCAGGGCGGCGTCTTGGCCCGCAGGGCTTCCATCCTCGCGCCTCGGCCTCTCGGCCTCTCGGCCTGCGCGCTCCGCTTGCCACCACACTCCCAGCTGATTTTTGGTGTCGCGGCTACGAAGAATTTGATACTTCTCTTAGCCTATCCTTGGTAAAACTTGCTCTGGTTTCTACTCAGCCTCTGAGGAGTCGCAAATTGCTTGAAACTCAACGGGTGAAAGGGAGGGCTTACCAGTCCGCTAGAGATCCTGAGCGCGTGCTGATCGAAGAGCGAGCAAAGGCGCTATCAGCGGCCGGCTATCCGCTGCCTGAGGATGACTCGGCGATGTACGCTGAGCAAAGACTGCGAGAGGCTAGAGAGGCGGCGCGGGAACCCCAACCTTGTCTGGTAAGCGAAGCCACTCCAATCGACATACCGTGATTGCCTCCACATGGGTAAAATGTCTCATAAAGCGCGACCACGCTCAAAAAGACTGGCTGATTAGGAACGTGTTTATGACGCTCAAAATTGCTTTTGCTGCTGTGCTAAAAGCGATGCGCGCGGGCAAAGGATTGACCCAGAGAAATCTTGCGGAAGTCAGCAGTCGAACATACGTTTCGAAACTAGAGCGCGCCCAGTCAAGCCCCACGCTGGAGATGATAACGGCTTTGAGCGGCCCGCTCAGAGTAAGTCCTATGACCCTGGTCGCCATTACCCTATGCGCTGAGTCGGGAGAGTCCGTTGACGCTTTGCTGCGTCGCACCCAAGAGGAACTGGCGAGCCTAGGCCATGAGGGAGTTCTCAAAAATCTGGCAATCTCGTCTTGTGATGAGTTGCCAGCGCGACGTCTCTCTCCAAAGCCCCAAAATCATCGCTCAGTGACGAAGTCCCAGCAAGTCGAATTCTGTTTCGCTGAATAAGCGCTGTTCATCGCCACGTAATTAGACGGCAGATACGGCCACGGTAGTGGCACACCGGTGGAAAGCCCAAGAGGTCAAGTAATGCGTAATTTCGATCTTGACCTGAGTAGGGTTACCTACGAGCACTTCATCACCGGCAAGGCAGCCATAAACTTCCCGAGGCCTCACACCACTTCGGGCGGATGGCACTACCTAGCATATTGGAACAGCAAGGTCGGTGAGGCGAAGGTGTCGCTTGCTGGTATCCACTACCCCGACACGACATTTTGCTTTGGTGATACGGGCATCTTTAACGTAACCGATGAACTAGAGCGGAGGGGGTGGAAGATCGATCACCAGATCTATATGGCCGATCACTTCCGCGCAACCGGGGATATGGTTGTCAAATGGGTGTTCACCCATTCAGAGTTTTGCAATGTCGAGCTATCCGAGTGGTTTCCGGACGAAGATGATTTACATGCCATGGTCGGAATGCTCAGAGGTGCCATCAACAAGCTGGGAAACGTTCAAGGCGATCGTCTGAGTCGATGGCTTGGTTCGCAGCTCCTGTAAGATGGTAGGAGCCTTGTCTATTTGCTTAGGAACACGGCATCACCCTCCACTCCTCCGCCCGTGAGCTCGTCAGGTCGCCATGATAAATACACAACTGCAGCAGATTCTTCCCCAGGTGATCAAAGCTGTGGAGCGGGCGGGTGTGTTATTGGCAGAGGAATGTGTCCGTCCGGACGGCCGCCGGGGTTGCGGAGATAAAGCTGAAATCGACGTCGAAATCGAGGTATTTCTCCGTGAGGAATTGCTGAGAATTTTGCCATGCGATTGGTGGGGTGAAGAGACCGGCCACGTACTTTCCGGCAACTCCTTCTGCTGGGTTGTTGACCCGAACGACGGCACCAGCGACTTCCTCAAAGGCTTCGATGGATCGGCCATCTCAGTAGGATTGCTTCACAACAATCATCCCGTTTTGGGCGTAGTACATGCACCTGTCACACCATTTGGGATTCCAGACTGCATCAGTTGGGCGCAAGGTATGGATCAAGTGGTTAGGAATGGAGCCCCCATCTATGTCGACCTTTCAAAACAGGTGCTTTCGAAGGAGAGCATGGTGATGGTGAGCGCTGCTGCTGGCAACAAACCGCAGACCAATCGCGCACTCTGTGCGCCGGCAGGTTTTTACCCGATGCCATCAATTGCATACAGGCTGGCGAAGGTCGCTGCTGGTGACGGAGTCTGTGGACTGTCTCTTTATCCGGTGTCAGCCCATGACGTTGTCGCAGGGCATGCATTACTGATTGGTGCAAAAGGTGTATTGCTCAACGAATCCGGTGACCTCATTCACTACAGCACCGAATTAGAAATGCTTAAGGTTTGCCAACGATGCTTTGGTGGTGCGCCCAGTGTTTGCTCAGAAATGGCAAGTCGCGACTGGGCAAAAGTCTTTGAGACGTCGGCGAACTAAGGCGCTTTGAAAAGCGGGATCATCACCTACCCATTAGAGATGGCATATGGCCATTTTTTTCGAAAAAAAATCATTCCTTTTGGAATCAAAAAGTAGCCGCGACTGAGGTCGCAAAGGTGCCATCTACATACACAACACTGGCTTCGCCGCCCCCCATCATGCATTCCAACGCAGAAAAAACGGATAACAGAAGCAAAAAAAAAACAAAAGGAGCGCAAGCCTACAGAGCAACAGAAAGGCAATCGGGTCGATTGCCCCACAGCTCAAGGCAGGCAAAAAATGGGGGACTTTTGTAGGACGTCGCTTTTTTGTTTGTTTTCAAATATAAGGTCTCCGGTTTGAAAATTTACTTTCAAGGGGGCGGGGGAAATATATTTTCGGTTTGTGTGACGAGAGCATCCTGAAGATTCATTTTGTGAAGCCCACCAGAGTAGTAAGTCAGGCGCCGAAAAGCCTCTGAAGCAGCTGCTCCGTCTGCGTTCCACTGTACCTTGCCTTCAGCTCATCAAGCTTGGCACCTCTGCGCTCGCCAGTAAGTAAGCTAAGCCCGTGCAACGCGTTAATAAGCTTCTCAGATTCGGCGTCCTCATCTCTCATCGTGATCCACGATGAGTTCACCTGCTTGGCCAAGGCTTCAGCCTTACCGCTAAGGCTCTGCGATTCAATCAACCTGTTGCCATTTACTTCTGTCTTAAGCTGACTGATGACGTGCTCCAGCTCCTGTAGCTGCTCTGAAATGCTCTCTGCGCTATCAAGCGACAAAGGACGCCCATCAACATAGATAGTGTCTTCTTGGACACAGTAGATTCCCAAAGGGCCGTCCCCTCCTCCCGTGCAGTCTAGCGCGAGAAAATTCCCCAATCTCAGCGGTTTCGGAATCCACGTATGTCCCGAGCAAACTCTCCAGATGCCTGGAACACCGTCACGATAATGCTTGATGATCCGTTCCCGGCCCCACAGAGCGATCTCTTCGATCTGAGCATTGTCTAGACTCCCAACGAACTCCTGCCAAGAAATCCCCGCCGGCACATCGGCATGAACGACACCGACCAGGCCACGTGGGGACTGAATCTCTATGGCGGTGGGAAGACGCTCCAGCCTTTCGATCACCATTCCTTTTGACTCATCGGCGATCGTTGCCCACCATCCCGCACCGTGGGAGCTATAGCGTGCTTGTGGGTTCTCACGATAAGCGTTTATCAGCATCTGTTCGTGATTGCCTTGGACACTGAAGAACCAAGGTTCGCCAAGCAGTTTTAGCCCATCCAGCATTCCGGGCCCACGGTCGATCAAATCGCCTACAGCAATAACCCGATCAACCGCACTGTCAAAGCCTAGCGCGCGAAGCCCCTTATGGAGCTCGATGGTTTTGAAGTGGATATCACCGACTACAAAGTCACGGCCCACTTCATTCTTGGGGAGTCGCAAAACCGTCTGCTTCATCTGAGATCGGTACTCCGGAGCATTTGCCGATGGATTGACTGAGTAGCACCATTGTACTCGCTCGTTGGGACACATAATTGGTCGCCGGCGAACCTGCCCTTGTCTGCACCGTGTGAGCCAGCGGTGAGATGAACTAGGCTCTGTGCATCATCCCAAGGAAGACCGCCATGCCAGAGAATTCTAACTACAAGATCGCCACGGCGGACGCCCTTACATTGCTGCTGCATAACCAGCACGCACTAGGTGCAGCAATAGAAGAAATAACCAAGTGGCTTTCAGAAAATGGCGTAGGAAGCGTAGCCACTCATGCGATGTCGGCCATGGAAGCGCTGGACACAAATGCTCAAGCCATCACCGATTCCATTTTGAGGATTCGACAGTCTTAGGTGCTGTTACCCCGAGCCATGCGCACCTATCGCGCACTGCCAATTCGACTGAACAATAAGGAAAAGAATGTTCCCACCAATGGCGAATCCCAACCTCGAAATTACCGCCACTGAATTCGAGTTCTTGGTCAGGGACTGGATCCTCAAGCAAGGAAGTGAACTGACATCGCTGGAGGTTACGCACGACGCAAAAGTCGAGGCCTACGACTCAACCTACCAGATCGACGTGCTGGCGAAATTCCAGGCCTTCGCAGGTGCCGAATTCATCGTGCTGATTGAGTGCAAAAAATACCGTAAGGCAGTCGAGCGGGAGCTGGTTCAGGTACTGCACGACAAGGTGAGATCTGTGGGCGCTCATAAAGGAATGCTGTTCACCACAACAGGGTTTCAATCCGGAGCGATAAAATACGCAAGGGTGCATCGTATTGCGCTGGTGTCGATAATCGACGGTGCAGCAACCTATCATACCCGCTCGGCTTTTCCAGTTGATGCGAAGCCACCGGCCTGGCTAAACCTTCCGAAATTTTCGCTCTGGCACGTCGGTGAAAATGACACTGGCAACATCACGATGAAATCCTTAGGTCGTGCTGATACGGAGCTCAACGATATGTTTGGTGACTAAACCTATCTCGGCAGTCCAGTTACGCATATCCAGGAATGCACGGCTGTAGAGGTTTTTAGGCTAGGGTGAGGTCTATGGCGCCACGGCAACGGCATAACGCAATACGTTAACTATTTAGCCGCCGCCAGTTTCCTGGTGTTACTTTCTCCCGATCCCGGAAGGCTCTATAAAACGAGTTGGTGTCCTGATAACCAAGTCGGTATGCAACCTCTTTGATCTCTGTTGCCCCACCGCTTAGCAGCTCACGGCTGAGCTCATTCCTCGCCTCGGTCAGTAATGACCTGAATGTTTTACCCTCAGCGGAAATTTTTCGCTGGAGTGTGCGAGGACTGAGGCCCAGTTCCTTGGCCACTCTCGCAACGTCAGTGCCTCCATCAGCCATCATCAGCTTTAGCGTGGCCTTCACTCTTTCACCCAAGCTGGCATGCTTTGCAATATCCTCTACTGCGCTTGCCAGCGCGGGTGTTAGCATCCGCAGTAATTCTGGGTTGTGCGTGGGGAACGGCAAATCCAAGTCCACAGAGTTCAGCACGAGCTTGTCGCGCTTCGCGCCAAAGCGGATTGGGCAACCGAAAAACTCCGCATGCTCGGTCGATACGGGTGCAGGGCGCCGCAGGTCTACCGACGCAGGGAGAATATGTTTGCCAGAGCCTCTACGTCCGACTTCCAGCAGCAATGCAAAGCTTGCTTCCACCGCTATGTAGGGCTCGGCTGGAGTGCCGACGGGCCACTCTGTGGTCACTGATGTCTTTCCATTGCGCGCTTCGAAGCACAGCCGGTCAGGGCTGCATAAGCGCTTGAATCGTGCCAGTCGAGTTAGTCCATCTCGAAAGTCCGCCGCGTATGTGGCAGCCAAGAACGCAAGCATGTGTTTCGCGGTACTTGTCTCGGAGACCATCCTGATGCCCGACGCAGTGTCAGCGCTCAGTGCCTCAACGGCATCCCAGATGGCGAAGAGTCGTGATGTGCTGATCACGATAGTGTCGTCGAGGTGCCAGGTTTCCGGCAGATTCGCGTGACGCAATACGGCTGCGGGCTCGAGCCCTAGCTGAGTGATCGCTTGCCAAAATGATTGGGGAAGTTTGCAGGCACTAGAAGGCACGTTGTTCATGGTCATTTGTTGTCACCCTCCTCTGATATTTATCGAAAACTAGAGACTCAGTGCCTGACTCAGGTCGTCATAGCAAACGATGCCTGGGAATTCCGCCGACCTAAGACGCTGGACACTTCACATCTCATCGTGCCCTCGCAAATGGTGCACAGCTACACGCCAGGAGACTAAATTTTCGATAGTGAGAAATGGCACTGGCACGAATGGCGAGCATTGTGGCGTGCTTTGCTAGATTCGTCAGCTTCCAACCTATCTATTCTCCAAAGGCAGCTTTCGACAGTCAGGAGAATAATTGTGAGCATCACCTTCTATACCAACCCCAACTCACGCGGACGAATAGTGCGCTGGATGCTTGAAGAGATCGGCTGTCCCTATGAGACCGTAGTTTTGGACTACGAACGTGCAAGCGAGGGAGATCCATGGGGTGGAGCAGCGCTCGAAAGACCTGACAGCACAGACGTTGAGCGAAGCAAGTTCTTCACCGAAGTGAATCCTATTGGAAAGATTCCCGCAATCGTACACAACGGTCGGGTCATTTCGGAGAGCGCAGCTATCTGCGTTTACCTAGCCGAAACCTTTCCAGAAGCGTTACTCGCTCCCACACCTGAAGAACGGGCCGATTATTACCGTTGGATGTTCTTCGCAGCAGGGCCTGTGGAGCAGGCTGTGACCAATTTTCGCGCAGATTTTAAACCAACAACCAGCCAAGAGTTTTTCCTCGGCTATGGCAGTTACGAGCGGACGGTAGACCAATTGGAGTGGGCTACCTCAGCTCACCCGTACATCGCCGGTGATCGTTTCACTGCGGCGGACGTTTACGTAGGCTCCCACGTGGGTTGGGGTTTAGGACTTCAAACCCTGCCTTATCGCCAAGCCTTTGTTGATTACGCCCAGAAGTTGACGATGAGACCTGCCTACCAGCGCGCTGTGGCGAAAGATAATGAATTACTGGAATCGCTCAAAAAGGCATCCAGCTAAATTACCTGATTGCGTAGGATCTCGGCAGCGAGCCGGTCGATTAATGCCGCTCAAGCTCGCTTCTGGGAAACATCATCACCCATCAATGTTATCTCCCGAGCCTCAACCCCAAGCAGTGCCGGTGCTTGGGGCTAAGCCTGGCCCGGCTTGTGTGCCCACGCCCCGAACATTACATCCCCAATGTAGATTCCACCGGACTGCTTTCGCTCATCGTCCAGACGTTGCTGCAATGTTTCAATGCCGACCTCATCTGGTGTCGCGACCCCAAGCGCAATTATGCGTGGTAAGCAGGCACGTATTATGTAGCCCAGGCCATAAGGTGTATCAGGGGTTTGTACGACACATTCAGCACGTACATCCCAGACACACAACCCGGCAGTGGTGAGAATACTGTGTAGGTTGAAGCCGATATGCAGGTCGGCGCCTTCGCGCGCAATCATTTGCTGTATCCAGCCCTGAGCAGTTCTGTGCAGGCTGAAGGCGTCAATGCTGGCTGGAGCCATCGTCGTATCATGTTCCTGGAAAACCATTACTCCGCCTGCACGAAGATGCTTGACCAATGCACTTACGGTCGCAACGGTATCTGCCTGGTACATGAGCACTCGTCTGCCCACAATGGCGTCAAACATGCCGATAGATTCAGTAAGGTCGAGCAACCCGCTTTGAATGAAAGTGGGCACAGGGTGTTCAGCGGAAGCCTCGCGTTTACGTGCTGTAGTGAGTGCATCATCGTCGCGATCAATCCCGACGACTTCGCCAGTCTCGCCGACCAGCGTGCTTAGCAGAAAGGTAACGTCTCCCGTTCCGCAGCCGACATCCAGAACACGCATCCCATCACGGATTCCTGCATCAATTAGAAGTTGTGTCGTGAAATCCCGCTTGGCAGAAGTCATGTGTTTAGCTCCAAAATTCAGCCCGGAGTCTGAAGTACGCTTCCCGATAAACGCAATGAGCAACTGCGATTTACAGTTATCCGCCTCTCGGCCCGTTTGCGATTGAGAGCAACGATAAGGCGCACCGCAGAGCGTGCAGGTGTCAGAAGACGTTCAATGACGGATCTGTATGTAATAAATCGCTGCCGTCACCTACTTGGTAACAGAACCCCGCCCCACAAGAAGGGTCTGCTTTGTATCAGATCTCGGGAATACATCGAATGTCAGCGCAACACAGCCTAGTAATACTCGCTCGGGGAGGCTACGCCGCTCGGGGATTGCTGTATTTGATCGTCGGTATTTTCGCGTTGCTCGCAGCACAAGATTCGACAAAACCGAAGGACAGCCACAAGAGCCTCGAAGCATTGCTGAGCCAACCATTCGGCTATTTTCTGGTTGGGCTTGTGGTGGCGGGTCTGCTCGCGTTTGCGGCGTGGCGCGTGCTTCAGGCAACGCGTGATGTCGATCATCATGGCAAAAAATTCAAAGGTTTGGTAATTCGCGCAGGTCTGTTCGCGGGAGGTATGGTCAACGGCGCTCTCGCGTTTTTCGCGTTGGGCCTACTCATTAGCGGTATTAAAAGTTCGGGCGATTCCGGAGGGCAAACCAAAGACTGGCTAGCGCATTTTTTGTCTTGGGATCACTCGAATTTATTGGTGTACCTGATCGCTCTCGTTCCCCTTGGTGTGGGTGTTGCTCACATCATCAAGGGATGGAAGGCGTCGTTCGAGAACTATTTTGAGGCCGACGAGGAAGTCATGCGCTACGTCCGCCCTGTATCACGATTCGGACTAATTGCCCGTGGAGTCGTGTTCTTAGAAATTGCGTTGCTAATGGCCATCAGCGGTTCCACCTATAAAGCCATGAATCCACCTGGTATGAAGGAATCACTTGATGCGCTCCAAAATCTACCAGCTGGTTGGTTGATTTTGATGGTGATGGCCCTGGGGCTCATTGCCTTCTCGGTTTACAGTTTCTCTGAAGCCTTTTGGCGCAAGATCAACATGGATGTGCCTGGAGTGCCGAGCAGGGATTGATTAGAAACGGAAGTTTCACGGCCATGAGGATCCTTACTCGCACCAAGGCCCCCACATTGGCGGGTTGTCCACGATATCGATAGACGTACTGAGTTCGTCTTGCATGTGCTCGAAGACTTTATCGAGACGGGGATGAGCGTTCGATTCTCGCAGTACATTTACTAATTCCAGAAGCTCTCGGCCCTGGGCTAGTGGCATCTGGATATCGCAGTATACCGTGTCATCGTCTTGTCCCATGCCCTCACCTGCTCAGTCTTTTTCATTGATATCTTGCGGCCCTATGCTGCCCCAGGTACCGCATCTCTGCTCCCCAACTCGCCAGGAATTTATCCCAGTCTGCGGCGTATGGCCCATCAACCAACCTGGTCGATCCGATGCTTGCCTGATAGAATCGCTCCCTCCAGGGCTGCGGAATACTCTGCTCCAAAATGATGTCGATGCCGGAGTTGTGACGCTTCGCTGAGACTGAATTACGAACCTCAATGAGCTCGAGTGGGTTATCGCTATAGGACGTACCACTTCGTTCTTGTTCGTCGAGCTCATCAAGGATGGTAAGAAGCTCGGATGCTGCAGAATCATCAGGACGGAGGCTTGCAAGCGCCCACAGAGCTCTTCGCCTAGTCCTCTCACGCTCGCGGAGTAAATCGCAGGTCATTTCAGCCTCCTTTTCACAAAGCTGGGCGGTGGTTATGGCGTGCTACCTTCGGCGGATGGCTGGCGTGAACCGAGCCACGGCAAACCGCGTCTCGGCCCTTCGGGCGCTCATCCTGCACGCCTGCGCGCTCCGCTTGCCTTACAGTTCAAATGCATTAGCTGCGTTGGCTGGATGTGGATAAGATCGATGCTTGTCGGCAAGATTAATCTCAGATCGCATGGGTGATAGTAGGAGACCGACTCAGTGGACATTGCTATCGAATTACCGGGGAAATCACAAATAGCTCAGGATGCTCATTTGGGACGACCACACATGCATTTTTTTGCTCACACCATGGCCATTACCCAGTTCGATTAGTCTCCACTGACGGTCGTTGATATCTGGTGTATATCAATCGTCTACAGTTCACTCAAGCCAGGTGTCTATGGATATCAAGCATCGCCTCCATCTGACGGAAAAATTCCCGCACATATTTCCAGCCTCTGCCCCTTCGACAAACAGCCCTTTCCTGTTCGAGTGCGAGGATGGATGGCTAGACCTGATAGATGGCATGTGCAACCTCATTCAGCAGCGCGTGGACGATGGACGCTTGGAGCAAGTGGTAGCCAGACAGGTCAAGGAAAAACAGGGCCAGCTTCGCTTTTACTACAGCGGCGCATCTGGTGATCTTTACCTAGAAGGGATTGTGGCAATGGCAGGCGAAATGTCGTTTTACACCTGTGAAGTCTGCGGTTGCCGGGGAACATTTCGTAATGGTGGAAGATTCTTTCGCACCCGGTGTGATGAGCATGATGGAAGGGAGCAAGAATGATCGAGCTCACCAGCAAACCCTTGATTGATTACATCGGTCTCCAACTCGCCTGGGGCTTGCCATGCCTACCAGGTACGTGATCACCTGCCTTCGGTTCAGCGGTCGCACAAGCTGTGCTACATCCATACTTCAATGGACTCATCGCTTTCGCATAGCTGAGGGTCGGTATCCTCCCTCTGATAGTTCAACCTTCGAAAAAAGCACGACAAGCGTTCATCAAAGCAGTTGCGTCATTTAGAACTCGGTGATGCCTGGCTGTCGGCAGTCGCCGGTAGATTTCACTGGCAGCCTCCCGGCCCACAAAAACCTCCAAAGGCTTCAACTCGAAGGTGGGCATCAGATCTGCGGCCTCGAAAAGCACATCGAACCAAAAACTGTCTTGAGGTGAGTCGCTACAAAGCACCTGGCCTGAAAACAGCTGATTCATACTTCTCGCCACAGCGACTGGGGTATCACCTTCCTGATGTAACTGATCTTGAGTGAGATCGTGCATGTCTTGCGCATCGAACGACCAGTACGTCCAGTACCGGACTGGCTTGATAAGCGAGCTGAAAGAGGTCTCATTCGACACGACGGCGACCTCGATAGGATAGCTATCCGGGGCTATCCCTGAGGCTTCGAAATCGATAAAAAAAGAAGGCCGTTCCACCTTGCTGCTCCTGTTTTACGGTGGATTTTCAGCGGCTACACCGACTGCTTGTGTGGTTGCGCCGCCATCGCTCGCCAGCCGTTCTAGCTGTTAGTAGCCTGTGCAACTCGGTGATTTTGCAGATGCTGCATCTCACGCTCCCATTCAACCAAAAATTTATCCCAGTCTGTGGCGTAGGCCCCATCAGGAACTCTGGTCGACCCGATGCTTGCCTGATGGAACCGCTCCCTCCAGGGTAGCGGAATAGTCTGATCTAAAATGATGTCGATTCCAGAGTTGTGGCGCATCACCGAGACAGAGTTACGAACCTCAGTGAGCTCGAGTAGCCTATCGCTACAGGGGGTGTCGTTTCGCTCTTGGTCGTCGAGATCATCGAGGATGACAAGGAGGTCGGATGCGTTGGGATCACCAGGACGGAGGCATGCAAGGGCCCACAGAACCCTTCGCCTAGTTCTCTCACGCTCGCGGAGTAAATCGCAGGTCATTTAAGCCTCCTTTTCACAAAGCAGGGCGGTGGTTATGGCGTGCCGCCTTCGGCGGATGGCTGGCGTGAACCGAGCCGTGGCAAGCCACGTCTCGTCCCTACGGGCGTCCATCCCACACGCCTGCGCGCTCCGCTTGCCCGATACTCGCAGCCAAAGGAAAGTCTGGCGCAGCGATCCTGAAGCCGGGGCGGGTGTAAGCGTGCCCTACGCACAGGACAATTACTTGTGGAGCTTACTAAAGCGACTCGATAGCGCTGCGGCTTCGGTAGTTTCCCAAGCTTCAGGATCAGATGTAGCGTTGAACATCGCCCATGCCCTCCACAGGAAAAATGCGGCAACCACGCTCGACTCAATTACTGCAAATACCGTAGTGGTATACATATAATCCGAATTTTCTCCAAACAAGAAAAGCACTGGGAATATCGAAGCTATCCAGCCGGCGACGAAAGTTAAGCAAAATGCTATGGCCGCAGTGACCGTCAGGAAAAGCGGGACTTGATATCTGTACTGGGTTGCAAATGATTTCTCGCCGTTTTGCTTCGCTAGGCCGTACAAGATTCCTGTGTTTTTTTCCTTGTCATTACTTCTTTTAAAAAGCCCATACAAAGTTACACTCTCGCCGGCTTCTAACTCTTCGTAAAGCTTATTCGACACTTGCAAATTCGGGATAACTGCACCGTCAATGCTGACTTTAGCTTTATGTCCGCCGTTCATTCGATCAACAGATCGAACGTAGTCAACTTTTCCTGAAACTTTCACGCAATCGAACTTCATCACTCACTATCCCTGCCTTCGCTTAAAAAAGTGGATCTGGTTCTTGCCAAGACGTCGCTAAGTGACGATTGCAGGCAGGCTTACGCGGGCCATAAACGTCGGACTTGATGAGCGCGTCTCCCATCGAGACGTCCC